>JBCCKJ010000104.1:0-7864 GCA_039027455.1 Pseudomonadota bacterium
GAAACGCGCAACAAACAAGTCGAATTGTTCCAGAATGGCGAGGTGGACTACATCGTCGCCACTGACGCGATTGGGATGGGTTTGAACCTCGATCTCAACCACGTGGCGTTTGCCGCGCTCACCAAGTTTGATGGAAAGCGCAAACGGCGGCTCACTCCGTCGGAAATGGCGCAGATCGCCGGGCGCGCCGGGCGTCACCAGCGCGATGGAAGCTTCGGTACGCTAACAGGCGGCGGCACGCGGTCCGGCGCGCCGCTTGAATTCACCGATGAAGAAGTCTTCGCGATCGAGGAACACAAGTTTCAGCCGCTGACAAAGCTCTATTGGCGCGAAGCCGAGCCGCGCTTTGATACGCTGAAGGTGCTGATCGGCGATCTGGAGCACCGCCCACGCCACGACGTGCTCAAACCCGCGCCGCAAGCGATTGATCTGGCCGTGCTTAAACGCCTCGCTGGTGAACCGATTGCGGAAACGGTCAAAGGCGCCGGTTCGGTAAGGCGGTTCTGGGAAGCCTGCTCGCTGCCTGATTTCCGTCAGATCGGGGTCGATCCGCATTCCCGCTTTGTCGCGCGGCTTTGGGACGACTTGCAAGGCGGGTATCTCGGCGCGGATTTCGTTGCGGCGCGCATCGCAGAGCTTGACCGCACCACGGGGGACATCGACACCCTCCAAGGGCGGATCGCGGCGATTCGATCCTGGGCCTATATCTGCCAGCGGCCCGATTGGGTGTTAGCTCGCGACGAGATGGCCGCCCGCGCGCGCGGCGTGGAAGCGAAATTGTCGGACGCGCTGCACGCTCGGCTGACCGAGAGATTTGTAAACCGAAGGACCACCATACTGATGAAGTCGCTGGGACAAGACGCCGCCGCTTTGCCGGTTACGCTGGAGGCGGACGGTCGCCTGACGGTGGAAGGCGAACCCATTGGCCGCTTGGATGGCTTCCGATTTGCCGTGGATCCCAACGCGACGGTGGCGGATCGCAAGATGCTGCTGGCGGCGGGTGAAAAGGCGCTCCCGCAAATACTCGCGCAGCGCGCGGAATGGCTTTTGGGCGAAGGACTGGCCGAGCTTGAGATGGCGAAGGGCGCGATCCGGTGGCAATACCGCGTTCTGGCGGACATCGCGATGCCCGATGATTTCGGTGTCCCGCGCCTCACCTTGGCGCGCGAAATCTCGATGCTGCCTGATGGCCCACGCGCCAAGCTGGAAGAGGGATTGACCGCGTGGCTCACCGCGCAGCTCGAACCGCTCGCGCCTTTGCGCAAGCTGGCGGAGGCGGCGCAGGATCCGAACGCCGGGAGCCAGGCGCGCGCGCTGCTGATCACGCTGATTGACGCGCGCGGAGTGGTGAGCCGCGAAAAGGCAGGGCTTGAACACCTACCCAAGGAAACGCGCCCGTTCCTGCGTAAGCTGGGGGTGACCTTTGGCGCGCTGGACATTTTTGCCCGCGATCTTTTGAAGCCCGCGCCGCGTCAATTGCTGCACGCGCTGGGGCTCGACACGCGGCCGCTTGAACCCGCCATGCTGCCCGTGCTGAGCGAGACCAAAAGATTGCCAGCGGGATATCGTCCGGCGGGCAAACAAATCATCCGAGTTGATCTGGCGGAGAAAATCCTGCGAGCCGCGTTTGAAGCGCGTGCCTCGGCCAACGAAGCGCACAGTAAGGCGCAAGCTGACCTTCCCAAAGAGCGCAAAACGCGCGCGCCCCGCTTTCGCCTGGACCTCGCGCTGGCTGTCTCGATCGGGCTGGAAGCGGACAACGCTGCTCGGCTGCTGGGAAGCGCCGGTTTTCGATTGCAGCGCGCGCGCAAGCTTGCCGAAGGCGCCTTCGGCCCGCCCGCGCCCGATGCGTGGACCTGGCGCCCTCGGCGGGCGGACAACCGGCAACGGCCAGATCGCAGTAGGAAAGGTCAGCGAGGCAAACCAGCCGCCAAGGGTCAGCGAAAAGGTGGCAAACCGAATCGCCGGGCCGACCAGCGCGGACAAAAGACGCCCGACACCGGCCCCGCAAAGGCCAGCGGCGCGTTTGACGCTTTGGCGGATCTGCTCGGCAAATGAACGAGGCGGAGGCGACAGGGCTGCGAATTGATCGCCTGCTCGTCTACCTGCGCTTTGCCCGCACTCGATCAATCGCGCGCGACATGATCGAAGGCCGCTCTTTACGGCTCAACAGAAAACATGTGCAGCGTGTGAGCGAGATTGTCGGTATTGGCGATGTTCTGACGTTGATGATCGGGAACGAGATACGGGTGGTCGAAGTTACATCGCTGCCGGACCGACGCGCCTCCCCCGCTCTGGCCAGAACCTGTTATCGAGACCTGTCTAAAACGCCAACACCCTGACTGTGAACTTGACTGGACACACCAAATCGACCTAGCAGCGCGCTATCCGAACGCGCGCATGCCAGCGCTCTCTTAGGAACGAAAGCCCCCCAATGACTTACGTCGTCACCGATGACTGTATCAAATGCAAATACACCGATTGCGTCGAAGTGTGCCCGGTGGATTGCTTCTACGAGGGCGAGAATATGCTGGTCATCAATCCCAGCGAATGCATCGATTGCGGCGTGTGCGAACCGGAATGCCCGGCCGAAGCGATCCTGCCCGACACCGAAGATGGCCTTGAGAAATGGCTGGAGCTGAACACCAAGTTCTCTGCTCAATGGCCCAACATCACCAGCCAAATAGATCCGCCCGACGACGCGGACGACTTCAAAGGTGAGAAGGGCAAGTTTGAGAAATACTTCAGCGAAGCGCCCGGCGAAGGCGACTGAAGCCGCTCGTCTTTTGACGCTCGATTAGAAGCCTCAAGACCCCCAATTCCGCATCGCAACACAAGCGACTCGCAATTTTGTTGCAATTGTGTTATATAATGCTGCGAACGCGCTGATTGGATTGGCGTGTGATGTGAACACTTGGAAAGGTCACTCACCAACAGCAACATCGACGAAGCGTTTTTCAGCAGCGATTGCGCGATCCTTTAACCGGATGCGACGTCGCTGAGAGAGACCGTTTTACGCGGCAATCCTTCGGGTCGATGGAGCCGCGCCCAAGCCGTCCGATGGGTTGCGTGAGTGCAAAAAGAAAGGAATGCGAATGGCTTCGAGCGCCACTGCCTTCACCGTCGGCGATTACGTTGTGTACCCCAAGCATGGGGTCGGCCGGGTGATTGAACTGCAGAATGAAGAAATCGCGGGCATGCAGCTTGAGCTGTACGTGCTTCGGTTCGAAAAAGAGCGCATGACGCTGCGCGTTCCGACCAACAAAGTGGAATCGATCGGCATGCGCAAGCTGTCGTCGGACAAGACGCTCAAAGAAGCGATGGAAACGCTCAAGGGCAAGCCCAAGGTGAAGCGCACCATGTGGTCGCGCCGCGCTCAAGAATACGAAGCCAAGATCAATTCGGGCGACCTCGTGTCGATCGCCGAAGTCACGCGCGATCTGTTCCGCCCCGAAGACCAGCCTGAGCAAAGCTATTCGGAGCGTCAGATCTTCGAAGCGGCCTCCAGCCGCCTAGCCCGCGAACTGGCCGCCATGGAAGAAACCGACGAGCCGACCGCGCTTGAAAAAATCCTCGACGTTCTGCGCGAACACGCGCCGCAGTATTACGAGAACACCGAAGAGAGCTGAACGCTCACTCCAGTGAAACAAGATAAAGGGTCGCCCCGTCAGGCGGCCCTTTTTCGTTTGTGCGTCGCGCCCCTTCGCCCTTTTCAGAGACACACTTGTCAGACACGCACTTGTCAGATGCCGGATGGTGTATTATCTCAGCAATACGCCTTTGCGGGGACAGCAAAGTTAAACAGGGATATTGCTTACATGACCACTTACACCGCGCAACGCACCAAGGTGTTCGCCGCCAGCGCCGCTCTGGTGGCAACCAGCCTCGGCCTTTCGGGCTGTTTCAGCATCAAGACCGATTTTGGCGGCGAAGAGCTCGCCGACCTCGACACGAGTGGCTCCGCGCCCACCGAGATCTCGCTCGCCGGGCCCGACGACATTGTTTTGAAAGTCGGCGAAACGCTCGACATCAGCGTTGAAGGCGACGATGACGCGATCGCTGCGCTGCGATTCAAACGTTCGGGGAACTCCCTGACGGTGGGCCGCGAAAGCGATTGGGACGCAGGCTCAGGAACAGCCACCGTTACCATTGTCATGCCCGCGCCCGACGAAGTTTCACTCGCTGGCACTGGCGAGATTCGCGCGGAAACCATGGCGGACACCGCCGAGATTGCCATGGCCGGAACGGGCAAAGTGACCATCGCGGAGATGGCCGCCAAAAGCCTCGAAATCTCCTCCGCTGGATCAGGCACTATCCTCGCCGCGGGAACCGCTTCTGACCTCGAAGTGAGCATTGTCGGTTCGGGCGATGTGGACCTCTCCAAGCTCAAGGCCGACGATGTGGAGGTGTCGATCGCTGGATCAGGCGACGTCATGCTTATGTCCGACGGCCAGGTCGACGTTTCCATCGCCGGATCGGGCAGCGTGTTCGTAACCGGCGACGCCCGATGCTCGTCAAGTGTGATGGGGTCAGGCAAGCTTTCCTGCAAACCAGCGGCGCAATCCGCCAGCACTGACGCCGAAGCTCAGGAAGACGAAGCGACGTAAACGCAAGACCGCACGAAGGCCGGTCGGCTTCGGTTTCGCTTGCACTGGCGCCGTACAAGGGCGATCTTCGAAGCATGATCAAGGTCGCCCCCCTCGCCGCGCCGCTAACACTCAGCCTCGCCAGCCTCGCTTTGTCCGGATGCCTCGTGCGAACCGCCGCCGACATCGTCACCGCGCCGATTGATTTGGCAAGCGGCGCGGTCGACGCGGCCACCACCAGCCAATCGGAAGCCGACGAAAATCGCGGGCGGGAACTGCGCAAACGCGAGGAACGTCTGGGCAAGCTGGAGCGCGAATACGGCAAGGAACGCGACAAATGCGATCGCGGTAACGAACGCGCCTGCGAGAAGGCCGCCGAGCTTGGCGAGGAAATCCGCGAAATCCTCCCGACAATTCCGGTTGAACCCGACGACTGAATAGCCGGCGTCCGCTAAAACTTCGCGAGGTTTCGCTTGCCTTCGAACGCTTCTCTCGCGACGGTGCGGCTATGCGCCGGATCAGCCTTCTCACCCTCGCATTCGCTATTCTGGCGGCGCCCGTCCACAACGCAGCCTTGGCTGCGGACAAAGAGCGCGACCGAGAAGTCAGCAAACTTCAAAAGGAGGTCTCCAAGCTTGAGAAGCGCTATGACAAGCTGATCAAGCGTTGCACTGGCGACAACCAGAACCGGCCTGACGCGCGCGCCTGCGACACGGCCCGTATCACGTATCAGGATGTCCAAGAGCTGAAAAAGCAAATCGCGGCGCTTTCGGAAGGCTAATCCATCGGCGTTGCGGCCCGTTTCAATCGATCGTTGATAGCGCGCCCCACGCCTTCCGTTGGGATCGAGGCCACAGCAATACGCGGTTTCGGCGACGCGGCGGCGCGGTGCAGGCCATCGTAGAGGCGCGCCGCCGCTTCGGACACATCTCCGCAAGGTGACAGGTTCCAGTCCCCAGCCACGCTTCCAAAACCAAGGAAGAACTCGCCGGGCGAGGCTTCGCTGGCGTCAAGACGCACGGGCTTGCCGGGCGCGTAATGGCTGGCCATCTGGCCGGGGGCTTCGATAGCCACCTCACCGCTTTGCAAAGCCGCCTGAGCGGCCAGATTCACAGGGCCCGGGCGCAATTCTTCCCACGATCCATCGGCGCGCAACGCAAATATGCTCGATTCCACCCCCGCGTTGGTCGGGCCGGCGTCCAAAACACAATCAACTCGCCCATCAAGCGACGCCATGACATGTTCCGCCGTCGTAGGGCTAATAAAGCCGGAAATGTTGGCCGAGGGGGCCGCGAGCGGGAAGGTCACTTCGGCCAGTAAGGCTTGCATCACCGGATGCGCGGGTGCGCGAACAGCCAGCGTCGGTAAACCCGCTGTCACAGCGTCAGCCAAAGGCGCGTCGGCCTTGCGCGGAAGCACCATCGTGAGCGGCCCGGGCCAATGACGCGCGCTCGCCGCCTCCGCGGCCGCGCTCCATTCGACATAAAGCGGCGCTTGGTGGGCGTCGCGCACGTGCACGATCAGCGGGTTAAAGCTGGGTCGGCCTTTTGCCTCGTATATCCGCGCCACCGCCTCGTCGCTGTCAGCGCGCGCGGCGAGACCATAGACCGTCTCGGTCGGCACCGCGACAAGGCCGCCTTGTTCGAGGATACGAGCCGCGCGAGCGATTCCCGCCGCGTCCGCCCGCACCACTTCCGTAACGTTCTTGCCGCTCATGCCCTGTGCGCTATAGAAAGTGGCAACCCGAGCCAAGCGCGCCGCGTATCTTGGTCGCGCCAAACTCCAGACAATTCGAGGGATCAACCAATCGTGAACGCCTACACGCCCCCCACTCAAGACCAACTCCTCGCCATCCGCGTCAACGCCGGAATCGAGGAGATTTCCGAGGCTGAGAAATTCGCGCACGCCGAACCCGATCTGGTTGAAGCCATCGTCGAAGGTGTGGGCCAATTCGCAGCGGGGGAATTCGCGCCGCTCAATCGCGTGGGCGATCTGGAAGGCGCCAAGCTTGAAAACGGCGTCGTGCGCCTGCCCGATGGGTTCAAGGAAGCGTACGACGCCTATGTCGAACAGGGCTGGAACTCGATTGCGAGCTCGATCGACTTTGGAGGCCAAGGCTTGCCCTTCACGCTCTCGTGCAATGTGCTCGAAAACCTTGGCGCGGCGAATATGGCGTTCAACCTGCTGCCGATGCTTTCCGTCGGCGCGATCGAAGCGCTGGAACATCACGGGTCAAAGGACCAGCAGGCGAAATATCTGCCCGATCTCGTGAGCGGCAAATGGTCGGGCACGATGAATCTCACCGAGCCGGCCGCTGGCAGCGATGTCGGCGCCCTGCGCTCCACCGCCGAGCCGATCACCGATGGGCCACACGCGGGCAAGTACAAGATCAAAGGTCAGAAAATCTACATCACCTGGGGCGATCACGAGCTCGCGGAAAACATCATCCACTTGGTGCTCGCCCGCCTGCCGGGCGCGCCAGAGGGTTCGCGCGGGATCTCGCTGTTTGTGGTGCCCAAATATCACGTGAACGACGATGGTTCGCTGGGCATGCGCAACGATCTGCGCCCCGTCAGTCTCGAGCATAAGCTTGGCATCAACGCCTCGCCCACCTGCGTCATGTCCTACGGCGACAACGACGACTGCATCGGCGAGCTTGTCGGCGCGGAAAATCGCGGGCTCGCGGCGATGTTCACGATGATGAACAACGCGCGCATCAATGTCGGCAACCAGGGCGTGCAGATTGGCGAGCGCGCGACGCAGCAGGCGATGACCTACGCAATGGATCGTGTGCAATCGGCGCGCGCGGGCTCGCCCGACAAGAGTCCGGTGGCGATTATCGAGCATCCGGACGTACGACGCATGATCTTGCGTATGAAGGCGCTGACCGAAGGGTCGCGCGCGCTGCTGTATTACTGCGCTGGTCAGGTCGATCTCGGCACCGTGGGCCATTCCGACGCTGCGAACCGCGCGGAGATCCTTGTCCCGCTCTTGAAAGCGTGGGGCACCGATATTGGCGTCGAGGTGTCAGGCTTGGGCATTCAGATCCACGGGGGCATGGGCTTCGTGGAGGAAACCGGCGCGGCGCAGCACTGGCGCGATTCGCGAATTGCTCCGATTTACGAAGGCACGAACGGCATTCAGGCCGCCGACTTGGTCACCCGCAAGCTGGGGCTCGAAGGCGGCGAAGCGATGATCGCGCTGTTCGAAGATATTGTGCGCGATGCGGGCGAGGAACCGGCTCTGGCGGCCTTAGCCACCGAATGCGCCGGGATCGC
>JBCCKJ010000105.1:0-7820 GCA_039027455.1 Pseudomonadota bacterium
AACGCGTCTCCGCCCGACTCTGTCGGGCCCATACCCCGAGATTGCAAAAGGTTGGCAAAGCGGTTCGCCGCAGCGTCCAGTTCCCCATAGCTCATTTGCTCACCCGATCCGGTCATTATGACGGCGGGGTGATCGGGGCGGGTCGCCGCGTGCGAAATGGGATGCAGGTTCATGTCTCTCTCCAATCATGCGAAGAGCAGCCCCTAACGGCGCTGCCATCTCGCAATCGATCTCTCTCGAGACAGAACCTAGCGCGGCGCGATCCGCACTCAAGCGAAATTGGAGTTTAAGCGCCGCAAGCGCGAACAAAAAAGGCGGCGGGAAAACCCGCCGCCCATACTCGGACACCCTCTCCAATGTCCGACCCGCTTCCAGGCGGGTAAACTCGTATCGAGTTAACCGACGCTCGCGCCCTACTTCGCGTTCAAATAGGTGCGTCCAGACGACTGAGCGAGACGATCCGCGTTCGTCTTTTCGGTCTCGATGCCCTCATTCATATAGGGAATCGGATTGACTGCAACCCCATCCACGCGAACTTCATAATGCAAGTGCGGTCCTTTCGAGCGCCCGGTAGACCCAACGTGGCCAATCAGATCTCCTTTGCGCACCATTTGCCCGTCTGCGACGAGCAGCTTCGACAAGTGTGCGTAACGGGTCTGCAAATCACCGCCGTGATCGAGATAAATCACCAAGCCATAGGTTCTCGAACGATCTGCACGCGAGACCTCGCCATCGGCTGTGGCATAAACGGGCGTTCCGGTGGGCGCGCCAAGATCGACACCATTGTGCTGTTTGCGCCGGCGCAGGATCGGGTGAATGCGCATGCCATAATTGCTGGTCACGCGAACGAAATCGAGCGGGCTGCGCGAAGGGACCGCAACTGGCTGCGGAAACTTGCTCTTCACATCAGTGGCGAACGGGTCAGGCCCAGCGGTGTCGAGCGCCGTCCAACGCGCAAACAGATTGCGGAAGCTGGGATCGCCTTTGGCCAAGGCTTCTTCCTGCGCCTCTTCAATTGGCGCCACGACCTCAGCCGAGGTGTTGGCAGCAGTGTTCGCTGCGGCGGGCACCACAGGCACCAACACCGCGGCTACAACGCCGACCAGTTTTGAAAAAATTTGCCCGAAAGCAAAACGCATAAAGACCCGTTCCTTTTAGCGGTCCGCTGGGACCTACGGCGCTCTTATAGCTTTTTGAATGGCGCCATTGTTCGCGAGATTTACACGCGTCCTGATTTGAAGCATCGAATATCGATGAGAGGTCTTAACGCGCAATCTCTGCGTAGAAATCCCGCGATAGTCCGGCTGCAAGACGCGCTGAGTCGTTGAAGGGCGGCTTAACCGCGCCCCTGAAATACTCCCGAACAAGAGCTTTCCAGCGGGATTCGGGCCGTTCGCCGCAGTCCTGAGCCAAAGCCAGAAAATGCTTGGTCCCAAACGCGACGTGGCGAATCTCGTCGTCAAGGATTCGTGACAAGATCTTCACGCCGCCTTTGTCTCCGGCCGCTTTCACGCGATCCAGAGTGGCGGGGGTGACATCAAGGCCACGCGCTTCCAGCACCATCGGCACAATCGCAAGGCGTGCCGCAACATCGTGACGAGTCGCGTGGGCTGCCTGCCACAAACCGCCGTGGGCGGGCAGGGCGCCGTAATGACTTCCCAGCGCTTCAAGCTTTCGGGCAAGCAAAGCAAAATGCATGGCCTCATCGGCGGCTACCGACAGAAAGTCGCTCACAAACTCCTCACCCATTTTCGATCCAAATCGACCCGCCATGTCGAGCGCAAGGTCGATCGCGACGAATTCGATATGGGCCAGGCTATGCCACAAAGCGATCCGCGCCCGTTCCGATCCGCCTTTGCCACGCTTTGGCATCTTGTTGGGCGGCAGCAGTTCGGGTTGATCCGGACGCGCCGGGAAGTCAGGCATCGCCTCGTCAAACACAAAGGCATAGCGCCCTTGCCGCCAGCCCCGCGCCACGTCGCGCGTGGCGAAGCATTTGGCGCGCGGCTCCGCCGTCAGCAGAGCCGCCCGAATAGCTCCAGAAATCGAAGGCGGGGTTGCCGACATAGGCTCTAGATCGCCTTGGCCGCCGCCAGCACTTCCTCCGCGTGGCCTTTCACTTTCACCTTGGGCCAGATTTGCGCAATCGTGCCATCGGCGCCGACGAGATAGGTGGACCGGACCATGCCCATATAGGTCTTTCCGTACATCTGCTTTTCGGTCCAGATTCCCAACGCGTCGGACAAGCCGCCCTCTTCCGCATCCGTGGCGAGCGGCGTGGTCAAATCGTGCTTGGCGATAAAGTTCTGGTGCTTTTTTGCGCTGTCTTTGCTGACGCCAAGAAGAGCGACACCCGCGGCGTCAAAATCGCCTTTGAGCGCGGTGAAATCCTTCGCCTCGGTCGTGCAGCCGGGCGTGTTGTCCTTCGGATAAAAGAACACGACGAACTTTTGGCCTGCAAAGTCGCTTGCCTTCACAGTGCCGCCATCAGGGGTGCCCATTTCGATATCGGGCATCGCATCGCCGGTCGTAGGGAAATCGCTCATGGTGTGTTCTCCGTTGAAGAGTGGTCAGGGGATGTGTCGGAAATGTCCGCACCAAAGGTCTGGTTCCAAAGATCACATACATGCGCGCGCGCCGCGGCGAAGTCTTCGACGAGCGCGTTGTAGGTTTTCGCTTGGCACGCTCGCGCAAGGGCTTGCGCCGCGCAGGCCGGTGGCACGCCTCCTCCTGGCGCCAAAAGGCGTAAGGATGTAAGCATGCGGGTCATCAAGTCGTAATCTGCGCGGAAGGTTTGAGGCAGCAAACCCGCCGCGACCATGGCTGGGATAGCCGTGCCTAAGTCGGGCGAATACGCGTCCCGATACCCTTCGGCGAGCGGAGCTTCATCCGCCGCCTTGCCGCGCAATTGCAGGAAGTGGATCAGAAACTCGCAATCGATCAGCCCTCCGCGCAGACGTTTGACATCGAGCGGACCTGTGGGAGTCTTGTGCTGCGCCATTTGGTCGCGCATGCCGCTGATCTCGGCTCTAACGCCCTTTGGGTCGCGCGATCGCTGCAGAACCGCTCGCATAATCGCGTTGATCGTATAGCGCCCAGCAGGCGAACCCACCAAAACCCGCGCGCGGGCCAGCGCCATATGTTCCCAGGTCCACGCTGCTTCGCGTTGGTACTTTTCGAAGGCGGCGCAACTCACGGCTAGAGGCCCCTGATTGCCTTGCGGTCGAAGGCGCGTGTCGACTTCATAAAGCGCTCCTTGCGCCGTCGGCACCGAAAGGGCCGCTGTGACCCGCCCTGCGAGCCGGTTGTAATAGTTGGTTGCCGAAATCGAACGAGAGCCGTCAGACGTGGCGCTGTGATCCCCGGCAAAGAGGTACACCACATCCAAATCGGACGCGTGGGTCAAAGCGCCACCGCCAAAACGGCCCAGCCCCAAGACTAGCAGCTCGCTGTTCGCGACGCGCCCATGTTTCAGAGCGAACTCCTCATGAGCGGCCGGCACGGCAAGCTGCAACGCCGCCTCCGCTATGCGCGACAAGGCCGCTCCAATATCAATCGGATCAGCCAACCCCTCGATCAGTTGAATGCCGAGCGCGAAGCGCATTTCGCCGGTCGTCCGACGGATAGAGTCAAGCAGCGCCTCGTAATCATGGCGCTCTGCGCTGCGCTCGATATGCTGAGCGATCTCATCGACCGATCCCGGAAGTTCAAGCGCCCCGCGATCAAGTAGAATGTCGAGCAATTCCGGCCGCCGGGCCAACTCGTCTGAAAGCGTTGGCGCGAGCGTGAGCGCACCGACTAAGCGATCGAGCAGATCGGGCTCTGCGTTCAGCAAGCGAAAGAGGGTGACAGCCGACGGCGCCCTTTCCAGCAGCGTTTCCCAACGCGTTAAAGCCCGGGCGGGGTCATCGCTCTCGGCCAGCGCCTCCAGAAGCGCGGGCGTAAGCTGGTCAAACGCGGCAAGAGCTTGCTCGCTCCTGAGCGCCTGGTAGCGGCCATCGCGCCAAGCGGCGATGCGCCGAGGGAGCTCGTCCGCGTCATCAAAACCCAGCGTATCGAGACTATCAGCGTGAGCGTTGGCCGGCATCGTATCGGGCGCAATCGTTGCCTCTTTGGCGTTTGGTTCACCGATCAATTCTGCGAATATCTGAGACGTTTGGTCGGTGATCTTTCGTAGGTCTTCTACCAAACCTGCACCATCAGGCAGGCCATCCAGCCTCGCGACTTCATCCAGCGCATTGCCATCCGGAAGGCTGTGGGTCTGGCGGTCGTTCACCATCTGCAATCGATGTTCAACCGTCCGCAGCCGATCGTAATTCTCGCCCAGCGCTTGTGCGTGTTCAGGCTCCAATCGGCCGGTCTTTGCCAAGGCTTCAAGGGCCGCACGTGTGCCGCGGACCCGCAACTGCGGATCGCGCCCACCGTGGATCAACTGGAACGTCTGAACGATGAACTCGATGTCACGGATGCCGCCTCGCCCACGCTTTACGTTGAAGCCGGGCCCGGGATGAAGCGGTCCATCATCCGCATCGCGAATGCGCTCAGTGAGCGAGCGAATTTCTTCCATCGCGCCGAAATCCAGATTGTGCCGCCAGATGAAGGGGCGGATAGATTCAAGGAACTCTTCGCCGGCTGCGATATCGCCCGCCGCCGCACGCGCGCGCGTGAAAGCGGGTCTTTCCCAGGGCAAGGCGGCGCTCTGGTAATGCTCGAGCGCAAGCGCGCGTGGCACGGCGAGCGGGCTGATCTCGCTCGCGGGCCGCAGGCGCAGATCGACCCTTAGGACATAGCCTTCGCCCGTGTTTTCCGAGAGCAGTTTGACAATGCGCCGCGTGTATCGCTGCGCGGCTTCGCCCGCGTCGTCTTTTGCGCGATGAGGAAGCGTTTCGGGATCGTAAAGCAGGATCGGATCAATGTCTGAGGAATAGTTGAGCTCACCCGCGCCTTGCTTGCCCAGCGCCAACGCGATGAAGCCCTGCGCGCTGTCTTCCCCGGTGCGTTCGAGGATCGAAGTTCGGACGGCGCGATCAAGTGCGCGATCCGCGAAAGAGGTCAGTTCGCCAACCACGCGCGAAAGCGGGAAAGCGTCCGCCAAATCGCCCACCGCCAATGCGGTCGCCAAGGCTAGGCGTTCGCGGCGCAGCGCTACGCCAACATCCTCGTGCGATCCATGCTCGTACGCCCATTGCAGCGCTTTCTCGCCTTTGCCCTCGGCAAGAATGTCAGCAAGATCGGGTAAGCGATCGAGCGACCGTTTAAGAAACGGCGCGTAGCGGCGCGCACGCTCTAAAGCGTTGGTCCAGGCGGCAAGATCAGCCATTGCGGCGGAGGTGTGACGCGCGATGGCCAGCGGCGCAAGCTCTGTCTGCTTGCCCTGCGGTGTTGAGTAGGTAAGGCCTCCAAAACGAGCTTTTGCCAAGAGGAATGCGCGGGATGTCCAAGCCACTAATGCCGCCCGAATGGTCCCCACAGGATTGGCTTTGGATCGGCTTTCCGCACTTGGCTGACGAATGGCCGGGCATTTTCGAGGCCGCGCAAGAGCAGATTGCCGCCTTCGCTAACTCGGTCGCTGAAAGCGGACAGGAAGTGCGCCTATTGGTGCGTGACGAAGCCAACGAAGCCCGGGCCCGCAATCTGGTGAGCGAAGCGGTAAAACTGGAGCGGCGCGTCTACGGCGATATCTGGCTGCGCGACACCGGGCCTTTGGTCGTCGTTCAGGACGGAGCACGCGCCGCGCGGCGTTTCGGGTTCAACGGGTGGGGCGGGCAATTCGACATGCCGGGCGATGAGACGATTGGCGCCGAACTCGCCCGCGATGCAAGCCTTCCCATCGAAACCAGCGCGATGATTTTGGAAGGCGGTGCGATCGATGGCGATGGAACTGGGCTCGCGATGACAACCGAGCAATGCTTGCTCAACCCTAATCGCAACCCGGCGATGTCGCGCGCGGAGATCGAAGCCGAACTTGCGCAATCTCTGGGCTTTGACCGGTTGATCTGGCTGGGCGACGGGCTGGTCAACGATCACACCGATGGACACGTTGACAATCTGGCGCGCTTTATAGCGCCCGGGCGGATCGTCGTTCCGCAATCAAGTGCCACGCATGATCCGAACGCCGCGATCTACCAAGACGCCGCTCGGCGAGCCGAGCAAGCCGGAGCCGACGTCGTACGCATCCCATCACCGGGACGCATCGAGCGCGAAGACGTTGTCGAACCGGCCAGTTACGTAAACTTTGCCATCACCTCGCACCTCGTTGTGGTGCCGACTTTCGGTTCTCCGCATGACGCGGAAGGAGTGGCCGCGATCGCCGCACTTTTCGCAGATCGCGAAACAATAGGCCTTCCGGCCGATGCGGTGTTGGCAGGCGGCGGTGGCTTCCATTGCGCCAGCCAGCACATGCCCTCTTTGGGCAAATCTTAACGCTGCGTTAGGGTTTTTGCTCGAACCTGTAAGGCATGACGATCGCCAAAGTTCTGACACTCAACGCCTACACGGTCGCTCGCGAGCGCATGGAAGCGATGAGCAGCGTGATCGTTCTGGCGTGCGGCGCGGCGCTAATCTTCGCTGGTCAACCCATTCCGCTTTAAGCTGAACGAGAACCTTTAAAAGTGTAACCGGCCTGCTCGCATGCGCGAACGCCATTTTGATATCAGTCGAAATGGAGCCGTTCATGGTCAAAACACTTGTCTTTGCGGCGTTGGCGTCAGGCTGCGCGCTGCTGGCTATGGTCCTGGGCAACGCTTCATCTGCCCAGTCACCGTCCGCTGGACCGGAATCTCCTTCGGCACCGGAGCCGGTTTTTGTCGAACTTTTCACCAGCCAAGGCTGCTCCTCTTGTCCTCCCGCCGACAGGCTCGCTGAGCGATTGGCGCGCGAAGAGGGGGTTGTCCTCATATCAAGGCCTGTCGACTATTGGGATCGTCTGGGGTGGAAAGACACGCTCGCCTCGCCCGCGAACACCGCGCTGCAGCGCGCTTATGCGCGACGGGGTCTCGATGGGTATAATGGGGTCTACACACCGCAAACCGTCGTGGCTGGATCGCTTGGCGAAGTGGGTTCCGATGAACGCGCTTTGCGGCATCAAATCCGTAGCGCAAAGAGCAATCCAAGCATGGCTAAACTACGGGTTCAGCCAGCCGGAGAGCAAGGCTTTGCCGTCGGTCTCGCTGGTCAGACTGATGCACCCACCGAACTGATCCTGCTCGGTGTTTCGAGCGTGGAGGACATCTCCATTGGGCGCGGAGAGAATCGCGGCCGAACCGTTCGCTACACCAATGCGCTGATCGGCGAAAAGCGGATCGCAACATGGAATGGCGGCATCGATAGCTTGGCAATAACCAACGAGGATCTGCGCATGCAAGGCGCGGACCGCTATGCGGTGATCCTGCGTGAGCCGAACGGTGGCCGCGTGTTGGCCGCGCAATGGCTGGAATGATCCCGCTTACAGCAGCTTGAGCAAAGCGGCGAGCGCCGCCGCGCCCAACACAATGCCGACAAAGCTGCGCCACGTGCGATCGCTTACCTTGCCGAACGCCAAGCTTCCGACCCAATTTCCCAGCAAAACAAGTGGGAACAGCGCCAAACCCAGCGCCGCGACACGCCAATTCATAACGCCGATCGCCGCGCCCGAACCGACGCCGGCAATCGCCGCGATGCCAAAGATTCCGATCATCGAGGCTTTTGCGGTCGTTCGCGGAATGTCACGCCCAACATAGTAAGGGACGACGGGTGGGCCGGGCATCGCGGCGAACCCGGTCAGCACACCGGCCGAAAGCCCCGTCGCGGTCGTGGTCATCGGACCGGGTTGTTCGGCTCCG
>JBCCKJ010000106.1:0-7740 GCA_039027455.1 Pseudomonadota bacterium
AGTGGGCGATCTGATCGCCAACACCAGCTGTAACAAAGAGAGGTTCGGACCGGAGGTTCGCGCAATCTACAGCGCCGCCGCCGCGCGGCCCGGCGCGCTCACCGCGATGGTCAACTATTACCGCGCGCTGGTTCGAGGCCGACGATTTATCCAAGTGGGCGATGGCCGGGTTGAGGTGCCGACCTTGATGGTGTGGGGCGATCAGGACGTGGCGTTGAGCGTCCACGGCACCAAAGGCACCGAGCAATGGGTTCCGGACTTCACGCTCCGCCGCCTTCCCAACGCTTCGCACTGGGTCCAACAGGACGCGCCGGAAGAGGTGAACGCGATTTTGCAACAATGGTTACCCAAAGCCTGAAGGCTGCTCCCGTTCAGAAGGACAAACCTAGTATGATCCGCATATCGATTGCTCTGGCCGCGTCGCTTTTGGCGTCGGCTTCTTTGGCCCAATCGCCAGCAAGCGCTGGCTATGCGCTCGATCCGGCGGGCGATCTGTCCGCCATGCTCGATTGTTTCGAAGCCGAAAGCAAAACGCTCATCTCCGCGCATCGCGGCGGGCCTTCGGCGGGTCTTCCAGAAAACGGGATCGAGACGATGGACGCGATGATGGCGGCGGTTCCGGCGATTATGGAGATCGACGTCGCGCAAAGCACCGATGGCGTCCTCTACCTGATGCACGACCGTACGATTGACCGCACGACCACGGGCACCGGCCAGACCACGGATCTGGCGTGGGACGCTATCAAAGATCTCAATCTCGTCGACACCGCTGGCTGGGTAACGCCCTACAAAGTGCCCACCTTCGAGGCTGCGCTCGATTGGGCGAAGGACAAAACCGTGCTCCAGGTCGATTTCAAGCGCACCGCCAGCTTTGAAGACACGATCGCGTTGATCCGCGCCAGGGACATGGCCGATCACGTTATCCTGATCGCCTATTCGCAGGGGCAAGCGACAAAGCTGCACGAGCTCGCGCCTGAAATGCTGATTTCCTATTCAATCTCAAAACCGGGTGATCTGGATGAGATCGTCGCGGCGGGCGTTCCCGCGGACCGCATTGTCGCGTTCACCGGCACGCGGCTGGCTCGCCCCGATCTCTTCGCTTCTCTGGATGAGCAGGATGTCGAGGTGATCTTTGGAACGCTGGGTCGTCCCTCGGTCTCCATCGATGGAGTGATCGAACGGTTTGGCACGCCCGAACGCTACGCCGAGCTGAGCGAAGGCGGAGTGGATGTGCTGGCGACCGACCGTGGCCGAGCGGCGGCGAGGGCGTTGGGCGAAGTGGGCCGTCTGCCCGAAGTGGGTCAATGCGGGGTCGACCGCAGCGAGTGATGGTGGCGGCGTGCTGGCTCAGCCCAAACAGGTAAGAGGTGCTTAGATGAAGATCATAAAGACAATCGTGGCATTGGGTTGCACTACGGCGCTGATCGGCTGCGCCTCAGCTACTGGAGAACTGAGGGGCCATCTCAGGTCCTTTGGCATGAACAATGACGAGGCACGCTGCGTCTCGCGTGAACTCGACGACAGCCTGACCACTCAGGAAATCCGGTCTATCAATCGCGTCCTCGAAGCGGGGCGGGATGACCGTCGCTCGCGCCCGTCTCAGGTCATTCGCGCGGTCCAGTCGCTCGATGATCCCAATGTGATCAGCGCGGTGGCGCTAGCAAACGCGGGATGTTTGCTGCTGAATTAGGCCTTTGCACTCTTACGCCGCCTCTTCGATATCCTCATCTTCGGGCGCGTCCAGAAACTCGCGGATCGCCTCCAAGCTCTCTTCCTTGTGGCTGAGCAGGAACAGATGGCCGCCGCCATGCAGAACCTTGAGCTCGGCGTTGGGGATCAGGAGATCGAGGAATTTCCCGTTGATCAGCGGCACAATCGCGTCGTCGTCGCCCATCATGATCAGCGTTTTCTGCTTGAGCAGGAAGGGCAGCGCGGGCGCGCTCGTCCAGCCCAGCATGCAGAGCAGCTGATACATGTATCCGCGCGGGGAGGGCGGCTTGAGGCGTGACATATGCCCTTTCTTACCGCTCATTTTGCCCAGACCTTCGCCGTACAGGGTCTCGAAGTTCTTGAGCATGAAATCGGTGTCGATGTAGCGGCGCGGATTGGCCATTTTGGACAGCGCTTTGGGGCTTCCCGGCATCATCAACATGCCCGCGCTCGTCGCGATCAGAACCACGCGGCGCGTGCGTCCCGGATGCTGCATGGAAAAATGCTGCGCGATGCCGCCGCCCCAGCTGATGCCCATCACGTCGACCACATCGACGTTTAGTTTCTTGAGCAATTCGGCGGCGGTCCAGCTGATGGTGAAGGGGTTGTAAGGCACCAGAGGATCGGGCGATTCGCCCACGCCGGGCATATCGAGCATGATGAAAGCGCGCTCTTTCATTTCGTCGGCGAAAGGAGCCAACGCTTCGATATTGGCACCGATGCCGTTGAAGAAGAGGATCGGGGGATGCTCTGTCGCTTCATCCAGACGCCACGTTGCAATCCGTAGCGTCCGACCGCCCACCTGTTCCATCGAGACGACCGCGTCGTCCATCGCATCTGTCACGTAACCCGTCCTTTACTCGCGTTCTGAAACCGCCTGTTGAAATGGCACAGGAGAGCGCGTCGATCCCTCGCGGGCTCTGCCTGTGCCACACCCCGGATCCCAACGGGGCGACGGCGCGTGTATCAGACTTCTTCGATGACGTAGAGTCCGGGGGCCGGATCGAGCGGGGTATAGTCGGCGTTGCCCACCGCTTTGGGTGCCGCCACTTTTTTGCCCGCGCGCTTCTGCACCCATTCGGCCCAAAGCGGCCACCAGCTGCCTTTGACCTCTTCGGTACCCTGAAGCCATTCATCCGCGGTCGCGGGCAATTTGCCCTTCTTTTTCTGGATGAAGTACTTGGCTTTGGGGTTGGTCGGCGGATTCAGGATTGCCTGCATGTGGCCGGATTGCGAAAGCACATAGGTTACGTCTTTGGAACCGAACAACTGCGTCGAACGATAAGTCGCTTTCCACGGCGTGATGTGATCGGTCACGCCGCCCAGAATAAACAGGTCCGAGGTGACCTTGGTGAGATCGATCTTGTGATCGGCCATTTCCACTTTGCCGGGCGTTGCAAAGGCGAGCGTTTCGTAAAGCGTCAGGAAATCGCCCATCAGCGTGCCCGACAGGTTGGTCGCGTCCGAGTTCCAGAACAGAACGTCAAACGCGGGTGGATCCATACCGAGCAGGTAATTGTTGATCACATAGCCCCAGATCAGATCGTTGGGGCGCAGCCACGCAAAGCCGCGCGCGAGATCATCGGCCTTGATAATCCCGGCCTTGGCGGCGCGTTGGCGGGCGAGTTGCAGGCCGTTCTCGCTGACGAGCGAACCCGCTTCGATATCGGTCGGTTTGGGGTGGAGCACGCACACCATCAACGTCAGCGAGCCCAGAATGTCGTTCTTGGTCGCAGCAAGCTTGGAGGCGAGGACCGACGCGGTTTGCCCCCCCGAACAACCAGCCGACACGTTGACCTTCTTTGAGCCGGAAATCGACGACACCACTTCGAGCGCTTCTTCGCAGCTCGCGATGTAGTCGTCCATCCCCCATACGCCCTGTTCCTTGGACGGATTGCGCCACGAAATCACGAAGGTTTGCAGGCCGTTATCAAGCTGCCACTTGATGATCGACTTCTCCGGAGAGAGGTCGTTGATATACATTTTGTTGATCTGCGGCGGGATGGTGAGCTGCGGGATTTCGTACACTTCGTCAGTGGTCGGAGCGTACTGGATCAGCTCGTACATCTCGGTGCGGTGGACGACATTGCCCTTTGATGTGGCAACGTTTTCACCCAGCTTGAACGGACGCTTGTCCACCTGGCTCACCATGCCTTTGTTCTTGGTGAGATCAGTGTAGGCGTTCTGCAGGCCCTTGATCAGGCTCAGACCACCTGAATTGATGATTTGCTTTTGCGCCATCGGGTTGCCCGCCAGCGTGTTCGTCGGGGCAATGCCATCGAGAATGATGTTGGCGATAAAGTTCGCCCGATTGCGCTCCAACTCGTCCAGCTCAAGGTCTTCAAGCCAGCCGCGCATGCCTTTTTGCACCGCCAGATAATACTGAGCGCCCGCCCGGAAAAACGGGTTGTATTGCCAGGCCGGGTCCATGAAGCGCTTATCTTTGGGATCGGGCGCGAGCTCGCTTTTGCCGGTCATGATTTTGACCATGTCCTCAGTCAGCGAACGAGCGTGTTTGACCATGCGCGCCGGGTCCGAGGCAGATTCGCGCAAAAGCAGCGCGACGGCGGACACAAAATCCTCTCTCGCCACGCCGATCAGCGGCCCTAAAGCGTTGGTTGACTGGGCTGCCTCGTTTTCGAGTGTCACGGTTGCGTCAGCCATTGATGTCCCCTTCCTACTGCATCTTTGCGCAGCGCCGCTTGGTGACGCCGGCATCTCCCCAAATATCTTTGCCTATGTTCCGCCCTAAGCGGCGCCAAAATGCAAGACATTCGTGTTTCAAGACCAACGCTCAAGGGCGGCTGGGTATCCGCTTGGCTCGAACGACGTGAAATCGATACCGAAGCGCGCGGCGATCAGCGCGCACCGTGGCCTATCAGTTAACCGTTTTTCAAAGCGTTGTGCGCCAAGGCCACCCTATGGGGAACCGCGCGTTGAAAGATACATTGCAGGCCGATCCAACGTCGCCTGTTACCGAACCGGTTAACCCGCCTCAAAGGCGGGCGGCTGGCGACGTCGCCCCTATGGACACCGAAGCCGCAGATCCGAGGGAGGGATTGCCGCGAAAGAACACAAAACCGGTCAAACCACGCGTTGCAAACCCCAATGATCCGGAACAACGCGGCGCCGCTGATCGACGGGCATCGGGCCGCGGGCGATCAAAGACCGGCGATGCGGGTTTCACAAAGCGGCAAGCTGAGATTGAAGATGGCCTCTTTTACCTGCCGAGCACGCAGCGCGGCATGGGTCTGTTCATGCTTCTGGCCTTTATCATTGCCAGCGGTGTGGCGCGCGCGGTTCCCGACGCTGTTCCTCTTGGAGCGGCCGCGGCGAGCGTCGCGTTCTTGTTTGCCGGCAAGTTCCTTTCAGGACTGGAGCGCCGCGCCCACAAAATAAAGATTCTGCGTCTGCTGTTGGTCGTTGTGGGCATCATCACGCCGATGGCGCTTGCGGGCTTTGCCCTTGCGAACTGGGTGGCTGTGGGGCTTGCGTGGCAATGGGCGGTTGCAACCTTGGTGTGCATCAACGCCGCCGCCGCGGCGTTGTTTGGGCCGCGTATCATTTCGTTGTTCACTGCCAAAATTTCGATCTGGGCGTCTTTCGCGCTGTTGTATCCAAACCCCTTGACCGTTTTCGCCGTAGTTGGCGCGGCCTTGGCCCTAATGCTGATCGCGCGTTTCGAGTGGGAAGCGGCCGAGAAGCGCCGCCTCGCTTCCGAGGCGCGCGAACGCGTGGCGGCGCGCGCCGAAGACATTCTGCGAAGCTTTGAGGAGACCGAACAGGGCTGGTTCTGGGAGACCGATCGACGCGGCCTCATCAGCTATATTTCGCCATCGGCGGCGGCGGTGCTGGGTAAGACGGTCGACATGTTGCACGGCGAGCCACTGACAACGATTGTCGATTTCGATTCCGGCGCGGCTGAGGCCGAGCGCACGCTTGGGTTCCACTTGTCCGCCCGTTCTTCTTTTCGCGACATTGAAGTGCTGGCGGCCAACTCAGCGGAGGAAGAACGCTACTGGTCGCTCACCGGTCGCCCCGTCTACGATAGCTTTCATAATTTCTGCGGCTTCCGTGGCCATGGTGCCGACCTGACCGAAAAGCGGCGCAGCGAACAGCAAGTGACGCGTCTCGCGCACTACGATTCTCTCACCGGCCTCGCTAACCGGGTGCAAATGAGCGAAGCGCTCGAACAGATTCTTGCCGCCCCGCGCGAACGAGATAGGGCGTGCACTGTCCTCATGCTTGATCTCGATCGCTTCAAGCAGGTCAACGATACAATGGGGCATCCCGCGGGAGATGCGCTTTTAAAGCACGTGGCCCGGCGTTTGGAGCGCGCGCTCGACGGCGTTGGTCGCTGCGGGCGCTTGGGTGGCGATGAATTCCAGGTGATCATTCCCGGTGACGCAAACCGCGATACGCTCGCGCACGTTGCCAAAGAGATTATCAACTCGCTTTCCCAACCCTACACGATCGACGGTCAGAATGTGGTGATAGGAGCATCGGTTGGTGTCGCGGTCGCGCCGGACGATGGGACGAGCAGCGAGGAGCTTATTCGCAACGTTGATCTGGCGCTTTACGCCGCAAAGGACGCGGGTCGCGGTGTCCATCGCTTTTACGCCAAAGACTTGCACTCCGCCGCCGAAGAGCGGGCTGAACTCGAGCAAGAACTTCGCGAGGCAATCCAGCAGGGCGGCCTGTCTCTATATTACCAGCCAGTGGTGTACGCAGCGAACGAGAAGATCGTGGGTTTTGAAGCGCTGATGCGTTGGAAGCACCCCAAACGCGGTTGGATCTCGACCGAAAAGTTTATCGCTATCGCCGAAGACGCGGGTCTGATCGATCAGATGGGCCAATGGGCGCTGCGCACTGCATGCGCCGATCTCGCGACATGGCCGGACACAATTCGTTGCGCTGTGAACGTCTCGCCGCTCCAGTTCTCCAACCCGGAATTACCAAACATCGTCGCCAACGCCCTGGCGCACGCTGGGGTCGACGCCTCGCGACTGGAGTTGGAGATCACCGAGAGCGTCTTCTTGAACGACAGTTCAGGCACCGACGCCATGTTTAAGGCTCTAAAGCGGGTCGGCGTGCGGTTGGCGCTAGATGATTTCGGGACCGGATACTCGTCGCTGGGCTACCTCAAGAAAGCGCCCTTCGACAAAATCAAAATCGACCAGAGCTTTGTGCGAGGCGCCACCGAAGACGGAAGCCGAAACGGAGCAATCATCGCCTCTATCACTTCGCTTGCCGAAGCGCTCGATATGGACACCACCGCCGAAGGCGTGGAGACATTGGACGAGCTTGAATTGGTGCGGCTGCTTGGGTGCAGCCACGTCCAAGGTTATATCTATCACAAGCCGCTCGACACCGAACAGGCCACCAAGCTTGTCCAAGGCAGTCTGGCGGCGGCAGCTGAAGGGCCGCGCGCTGCGCGTACGCCGAGGCAAGTGTTGCTGCGCCGTGTGGCCGTCGTTCATCAGGACAACCGTTTAACCGCGAACATCCGCAACATCTCAGAAGGCGGTGCCCTTCTTGAAGGGCTGTGGAACGTGCCAGCCGGTCGCAAGATCAGGATCGAGTTTGAAGCCGATCAGCATGTGATGGCGCATGTGCGTTGGTCACGCGAAAACCGCGTGGGAGTTGAGTTTCAGGCGCCTTTACAGCGGCGCTCGGATGGGAGCTTTGCCGTCTTGAGTGGACGCATTGAGCCTCCCACGGTCGCGACGGCTTGAGGTTTTTCCGCACGCCACTTGCAAGAGTACTTTCTGCGATCTGGGCCGATCTTGATGCCCCTTAACCGACGATTCACCACAGAAATTAGGCCTAAACTAACCATTCGGATTTACGGGCAAGTAATGGCCGAGGGACGGCGTGTTTAAGATTTGTGGGAAGGACTTGGCGAGGTGCGCCTGAAAGGCCTTTTGTCATCGGGAGCCGATAGGGCAGCAAGAAAGCGGCGCAACGCGGCCCGCATTGCTTTGTCCGATGCGGAAAAGGTCGACATGCTCGATCAACTGGAAGAACTGG
>JBCCKJ010000107.1:0-7653 GCA_039027455.1 Pseudomonadota bacterium
GAATCCATCCACCGCTGGGCTTGGTGGTTCGCTGTCCTGACCACGCTCACCGGTGGTATCGGCGTCCTGCTCTCGGGCACCGTTGTCGATAACTGGTACATCTGGGCGCAGGAGCACTATTACGCTCCCAAGTGAGCGAAACAGAGCGCCCTATCCGCCCAGGGTAGAGCCGCGCCACTCTCCAGTAGAGAAAAGCGGTTCTACCAGTCGGCACACGAAAAGGCCGGCCCTGCTATCGCAAGGTCGGCCTTTTGCTTTGGTTTTGAGGAGGATAAATCCGTATGCTCACGCCGAGGCGTGTGATTTTACCGCGCTTCGGACTTCATGCGGTCGCGCAAATCGATGAGATGGATCGGGAACGACGCGCCAAGCGCTAGCGCGACCCAGTACCAAGGCGCTCCAATCAAAGCGGCGCGCACAGCGAGGACAATGAAAACAGCCGCGCCCAGCGCTTTGGCGATCTGAGTTAGGCTCCAACCACGGCGCGCCAACCACGCCGCCTCACAGAAGAGAACCGCCAGTACCAGATCGGCGACATGACCGCTGACGAAGAAAGACTGCATCATCGTGGGAAAGCCCTCTTAGCTGCGCAATGTAAGGGCGCGTGCGAGCGACCGCGTCGCTCTGACCCTATCCGAACGGCCCGTTCAGATCATTCACCGCCCAATTGAGCGCTGCGGCGACCGAAACCCAGGCAAGATAGGGCACCAGCAAGGCGCTGGCTCGACCTGAAAAGCGCGCGCAATAGACAATCAGACCAAGGATCGAGACCCACAGAAAGGCGACTTCAACAAGCGCCCAATCCGGCCGCTGCGCGCGAAAGAACAGCAAGCTCCACGTGATGTTGAGAAACGCGTTAAGCGCAAAAAGACTGATCACATTCCACGCGTCGCGCGATGTCGGCGCCGCGCGCCAAGCGTTGATCCCGGCGACCGTGATAAGCGCATAGACGATCGTCCAGACGATGGGGAACAAGCCATCGGGTGGCGTCCAGCTTGGCTTCTCCAATCCCTGATACCAAGGACCCAGATCGGTCACCGTTGCGCCCATAAAAGCGACAAGCCCCGCAGCGATCGTCGCCACCACCACGGGCAAGACCCACATTGGGTTCCAAGTCAGTCGCTCGCGAGTTTCCGTCTGCATCGATCAGCTCGTTTCAGCGCGGAGGCCCAGCAAGTGAGCGGTGTCTTTCAAGAAGATCTTGACGTGCGCCATCGGCTTGGAGCGGACCAGCTTCTTGTTCATGTAGGCCTGCCACGTGAGCTGCTGAACATCCTTGTCGTCGCACATAGAGACAAAGCGTTCGCGCCGTTTGTCGCTGGAATACCAAAAGTATTGCATGACGCCCAAAATCCAGAAGACCCGGCCATGCTCTTTCATGAACCGTTTGCGCGCGAACGAAAGCGCTTTGGCTTCGCCCGTTCTAAGATAGTCGCTCGCCGCCTCGGCGCTGAAGCGCCCGCCGACCATGGCGTAGTAAATGCCCTCACCGGAGGCGGGCGCGACGATACCGGCGGCGTCTCCGGCAACGATCACATCGCGCCCGTTGTCCCATTTCTTGAGCGGCTTCAATGGAATGGGCGCGCCTTCGCGGCGCACCGTTTCGCAACGGTCCAGACCCAAATCCCCGCGCATTTCGGCGACCGCGCCGCGCAAGGAAAAGCCCTTGTTCGCGCTGCCTACGCCGATGCTGGAGGTTTCGCCATGCGGGAAGACCCAGGCATAGAAATCGGGAGACAGCCTCCCTTGGTAGAACACATCACAGCGATTGGCGTCGAACGCGTCGCTGTCATTCGCTGGCGATTTGATGATCTCGTGATACGCAAAGACGCATTTGACCCGCGAGGCGTTAGGCAAGGCTTGCTTCGCCACCGCGGAGCGCGCGCCGTCCGCACCGACGATGCAGCGCGCGCGTATCTTCTCAATCGGCCCGCCCCGCTCTCGGCGGAATGTGACCAGCGGATGCGGCTCATCGTCCCGCTCGATCTTTTCAAAGGTGGCGCACAGTCGCTCCGCGCCCGACTCCCGCGCCCGCTCGCGGAGCCATTCGTCAAACTCGTCACGGTCCACCATGCCGACATAACCGATCTCGCCCACCGGCATATCCACCGCACGACCCGAGGGCGCGATCATCCGCGCCGACCGCGCCTTAGCCACCAGAAGGCTTTGCGGGATGTCGAAATCTTCCAACAGCCGCGGCGGCACCGCGCCGCCACAGGGCTTAATCCGTCCGCCCCGCTCCAGCAGGAGAACCGAGTGACCGGCCAGCGCCAAATCAGTCGCGGCGGTGGCACCGGCCGGCCCGCCGCCTATGACGACGGCATCGTAAACTGTCTCGTTCATGCGAAACTCTCCTGATCTTGGGTGGGCGAAGGGGTGGAAAGGGTGGACGATGCTCGGCGCCGCACGCCCGAAACGCGCAGCGCGAGCAGCGCGGCGAGCACGAACAACAAGCCTTCAAACGCGAAAACGATCTGATAGGCGCGTCCTTGATCTCCAAGGATGGCCAGCAAGACGTCGCGCCCGGAGGCGCCCAAAAGTCCCGCAAATCCAAAGGCTACCGCCTGAGCCGCGCCCCACATGCCCATGCGCACGCCTTCGCGGGTTTTTTCGCCCGCGCCAGCCAGGCCCATCATCGCGCCAATCGCGGCAACGGCGAAAACCCCGTTGAAGAAACCGAGCGCCAAAACGTTCGCAACAAGCGGCCAGCCGGGCCCCACCAGCGCGGCCATGGCGAGACCTCCGAGCCCGAGAGCCGAGCCGAGGCAACCGCCGACAATCCAAACGCGCAAATCCACCGGCATACGCGCTTGGAATGCGCTGCCCCCGACGCCGGCGACAATCATGCCGATCAGGCCGCCCGCGTTGAGCATGCCGCCTAGCTGTGTAGAATCGCCTGGCTCCATGCCGAATATCTGTCCGGCAAAGGGCTCCAGGATGAGGTCCTGCATATTGTAGGCCATCATTGAGACAAAGATGAAAATGGTGAAACGGCGCGCGGCGGGTTCGGCGAAGATTTCGCGAATGGCGCTTGGAAAGTCGGGCGCGTCTTCCTGCTTGGCGGTCTCTTCAAAAACGTGGTGGCCGCGCTCAAGTTTGAACGTGGCAAGCACGGTGACAAGGATCGTCGCCACCGCCAGACCCGAAGCGACTTGCATCAGGTGTTCCGGCGTAAAGGGCTTGATAAGGGCCCCCACCGCAATCGCCGAAACGACGATACCCGCGATCATCATAATCCATGTGAGCGCGGCGGCGGCGGCGCGCCGTTCGGGCGCTACGCTGGAGGCAAGCATGGCCAGAGCGGACGTGCCCGCAGCGCCGACTCCTACGCCGATCACGGTGTAAGCCAGGATCGCCAGAATGTAGGCCGCTGCGCTTGGGGTCGCCATCATCAGCGTCGCCCATGTCGCCAAGAGAGTGCCGCTTGCGAGGATCACGATCCCGCCCACGATCCACGCGGTGCGGTTACCTCCTCGGTCTGAGCCATGGCCCCAAATCGGCCGACCCAACTGGATCGCGTAATGCCACGCCACTAGCCCGGCGGGGATAGCAGCCAACAAGCCATACTCCACCACCATAAGGCGGTTGAGAACCGTGGTCGCCATCATCACCAACGCGCCGATAGACGCTTGGACCAAACCGATGCGCGCGATCGCAAACCAACTCAAACCGTTCATCACGCGAGGGGAAACCAGGGCGTGCATCACAAATATCCCCCCAGACCGAGCGCGGCGGCCAGCATACCGAACACGTATAGGAGCACGCCCACCGCGTTGTACCACGGGGCGTATTTGGCGGGATCGGAAAGCAGGCGAGGCATCGCGGCCAGTTGGGCGGCCAGAACCCCGGCCACCAGCGCAGCCGACACGTAAAGCTGCCACGCAACGAGAAGAGCGATCACAACAATCTGCGCCGCCGCCATAACGAGACAGGCAAATCGGGCCGCGCCTTTCACACCCATGGTCACAGGCAGCGACTTGAGCCCGGTCGCGCGGTCCCCTTCGACCGCTTTGAAGTCGTTGAGCGTCATAATGCCGTGCGCGCCGACACTGTAAAGCGCGAGCACAATCAGCACCTCGCTGCGCGGCAGAGCGCCCAGCATCACCGTTGCTCCCGTAAACCAGCTCAACCCCTCATAGGTGAAGCCCACGACCGCCGGTCCCGTCCACCCGCTCGTCTTGAAGCGAAAGGGAGGCGCGCTGTAGCCCCACGCGAGTGCCAAGCCAACCAGCGCCGCCAGAAAGACCAGCGGCCCCAACGCCCACGCGACAGAGGCAGACACCGCTGTGCTGATGAGAGCGATGTAGAGGCCCCAGCGCCCGGCAATTCTTCCTGACGGGATTGGCCGGTCGGGTTCATTGATAGCGTCCACGTGGCGATCAAACCAGTCGTTCACAGCCTGGCTTGTTCCGCAAACCAGAGGCCCGGCCAGCAACACGCCACCGGCGACAAACCAGAGACGTCCATCAAGTCCCGCGCCGGAAGACACAGCGCCGCACATGAATGCCCACATCGGAGGGAACCACGTGATCGGCTTCAGCAGTTGCACAACGTCGCGGAGCGCCGGTGGAGGCGCCGCGCGAGTCGAGACCGCAGAACGTTGCATTGGGAGAAGTTACGACTGACACTCGAAAGCGTCAAATGTTTTTGACACTGTTGATTGACAGTGTTCGAAATATTGTCGGGTTTGAAAAACGTATCCCGTTGATGGGCGCGATTTCGCCTGACGGCCCGTCGTGTCAGCGCGACACCACGGGCCAAAGAGGCTTCGGCGCTTTCAGACTAGCGGAGATGAATTAGCGGGCGACACGATCGACGAAACAGTTGATTTGCTCGCGCAAACCGAGCGTCTGGACGCGCTGACTGGCGATGCGACGAAAATGTCGCACCCTAGCGGAAAATGCACTTTCCCCTGTTACTCGGGGTCAGCGGGCAGGTTGCCGAGGCCGTAGCGATGGAGTTTCGAATAGAGACTCTGCCGCGAAAGCCCGAGAATTTCCGCGGCCGACGCACGATTGTCAGACGTGTAGGACAGCGCCGCTTCGATACACAGCCGTTCAATCAAGTCGGTGCTTTCGCGCACGATATCTTTCAACGACATACGGCCAACAAGATCCGTAAGCTGTTCGACCGAACGCGGCAAATCCTCAGCGCCTGGCGGAAGATCGCGCAAGCGGCGGCCAATCGGGCGGATCACAAAGGCGTAAAGCGGATCGTCGCTGGCGCTGCGCACGGCGGAAAGCTCAACCGGCTCGCCTTCGACATCGTTCGGCGTTCGCAGAACTGTGCTGACATTTCGCGCCGCGCCGTGCTGAGTGATTTGGCCCTCGATCAGGTCTAGGTCGATACCGGGTCGCCCGATCCATTCCGAAAGGTGGCGTCCCCGAACCTGGTCGACGCTCGCCGCGTGTACCATTTCCACAAAAGCGTGGTTAGCGCTGATGAGCTCCAACTGCGCGTTGGCCACGATAAAGGCGTCGGGCATATCTTCGATAAGATCGAAAACCGGTGAAGGCTGATGCGGCCCTTCGATGGGCTCTGTCGGGGTAAGACGCACGAGCAAATACTGGCCGCGATCCTGTGTGAAGCCCGCGATTGAGGCCTGCACTTCGTGCGCTGGTTTAGCCAGCTTCACAGGGACGGGCGATACCGTGGCGGAGCTCAACGCCGCGCCGACTATCGTCTGCATCGTATCGCGCGAATCCTTGTCGAGCAGCGCCAGAAGCTTCTTGCCTTGCAAGGTCCCGGACCGTGCGGCGACAAGGCTGTGCGCGGCGGTGTTGGCCTCGCGGATACGAAGGGTCTGAGCCTCGACGATCATCACAGGTTCGGCCGACCGTTCGAACAGCATGCGATAGCGCGATTCCAGTTGGCGCATGCGCATGTAATCGCGCTCAAGCGACTGCTGGACCTGCAAGAGCCGCGATTGCAGCTTGCCCGCGTCCCGAAGATCGCGCCCGAAGGCGATCCGGTGTTCGCCGCCATTGACACTCAGCACGGCGTAACGGATCGGCACATCGCCTTCGCGCGACGGGTGATTAACCTGCCGCCAGTGCTGAACCTCACCGCGCCGCGCGGCGGCCAGCATTTCCATGATCTTTGGCCGGCTGTCGTCGGTGACCGTCTCGATCCAATTTGTGCCGACCCAATTCTCAAAGCCTGGAAATTCGTTGGGATCATAGGCCGCGTCGAGGATGGTGCCGGTGTCGTCGAGCACCAAGGTGACATCGCCCGCCACCATCGCGACTTTCATCGCCGCGTCCGCGTCAAGCGTGTCGAAGATCTCCGCCGCGTTACCGAACGGATTTTTGCCTTCGATGCCGTGTTTGCGAGTCAGCATGCCCGTGTCAGACCTCACACCAAACTGTAAGCCCGAGCGGGCTTCTGGCAAACAAGGCGCTCCGCAACGGCTAGCGCGTCCCTGGCATCTTGGCCGGTGCCATCGGCGCCGACTTCTTCGACAAGGTGGGGGTTTTGATTCATCATATGACCACCGATTAGGATTGAGAGGTTAGGGTTGGCGGCGACGCTTCGGATCGCCTTTATGAGGCTTGCGATCGCCGAGGCGGGGTTGTTTCGAGTGATCGTCAGGCCGATCAGATCCACCGGCTTGTGCGCGAGGTAATCGAGCAGTTCCCGACGCTCCGGCTTCAGCAAGACTTCGCTTTGCCATCCGGCGCGCGCAAAGACTTCTTCGATCATTTGCGCGCCGAAATGGTGCACATCTCCGGGGATAGGACAAAAAACGGCGCTACGCGGATTGTCCATCGAAGGTATCGCTGGTGCGCGCGTCGATAACTCGCGCATGACTTCCTGAAGGCGCCACAGGCCCATCGTCACATCGACGAAATCGCAGTCGTCCGCTTCCCAAAGCTCGCCCATATATCGAGCCGCCGGAGCAAGCATGTCGAGATACACGTCCTCGACGCTCAAACCTTGTTCAAGCAGGCGATCCACTTCTTCAATGAGGTTGGGCGCCTCCAACCGCATTGGGAGGTCTGCAAAGCGTGGGGTGTCAACGCTCTCGATGGTGTCGCGCTCCTCTGAGGGCCGAACCGCCCCATCCACAATATGCGCCATCAACAGCCGAGGTATGATGTCGCGCTCCAATACAGAGCACACCGGATCGTACGATGCACATGTGTTAAAGACTGTTTCGGTCTTCGGTTCCGCACGCTTACGCCGTTTGAGGGGGTTCTCAATGGCTCGGCGCAGCGCAGCTGTGCCGAAACCCAGAACCGAGTTCCCGCTTTGCGCGCTGATCTTGTCCTGGACGGACATGCCGAGCTCTCCTCAACGCTGATCATTCGACCCAAGAATGCGAGATGCGCATCTGAGCTGATCAACGGATGCCGAATGTCATCCCATTCAACGTCGGCGACTCCTTTATAGGCTCTTTTGCCCTTCGGTGCAATCGCAGCCCCCAAATGACGAAATAAACTGTCCAATTCTTTTTACGTCAAAGCAGATTGACACTACCTTAGTCTTAGGCGTAGGATTTGCATCTGACAGCAAAGGCAATCGCTTAAACATGACTCGCCAGGACCAAGTTTCCCCGGTCGAGCCTGTTGGCATCAAGCCGCAGGTAAATATGGGTCAGGGGATCAAAGGCGCGCTCTACACACCAGAGGAGCGCCGCCGCAGGAACGAGTC
>JBCCKJ010000108.1:0-7642 GCA_039027455.1 Pseudomonadota bacterium
ACCGACAGACGCAGATAGGTGATGCGGCGTTGAAAAGCGTCCACCATGGGCGCGGCGACAGGATTGGACAGGTCCAACCGATCGGGCGAGCGAGAGACTTTGAGCTCAGTCATGCGCCTGAACATAGTGCCCTGTGACGCCGGGCGCATCCCTCAAAAACGTCAGGACAGTGTCCAGCGCCTCGCCCTTCTTGCCGGCGGCTATGTTGACGCGCTTCGGCGCGTATTCGCGCGCGAGATCGCCCGCAATGGCTTGGCGCCAGGCGTCATGTTCGCTCGGGGCGGGGGGAAGGACGACAGTGAGCGAACTAACGCCATCCACCTCCAACTCCGATTTCACTGACGCCAGATCAATCTGCATAAAGGCAGCGTGCGCCTCCAGAGGGTTTAAGCCAAGGGCTTGAGCGCCCGCAGGGAATTCCATGTGCTTGCCCTGACCCATCAGTCCGCGGGCCTTTCGCGGTGCATCGTGATGCCGATTTTCTCATTGGCCTCAGCGATGGCGAGCTTGATGATCTTGACCGTCACCGCCTGAACGCGTCCGTCCTGCACGAACAGCGTCTCGCAAATATAGTCAGCCACCGCCTCGATCAGCTTGAAATGGACGCCTGGTGGCAGCCCATCAGAGGCCGCATGCTTCAGATCCATATAGTTCTTGCTCGCGTCGAGCGGCGTGTCAGGATCGTAGCGATCGGCAATGTCATAACGCGCCTGCACCGTAATGCGCAGCGGCTGGGGTTTGCCTGTTTCTTCGGAATAGATGCCGGTAAGGACGTCCACCTCTAGATCGGCCACTTCGAGAAGGAGAGAATCGGTCTGTGTCATCGTATTGCGGCGCTTAGCGCGGATTGCTCCAACGTGCGAAGATCGCGGTGGGGAGAAGCCGCGCCTTTTCCCCCTCCTCGCGCACCGTCAGATCGCCATATTCGATGACGCCGGGCAGGTTTGCGAGCGCTTCATCCAAGAGACCAGCAATCGCCACGCTGCTCATGCGCACCGCGTACACGGTGAGAAACAGGAAACGGCTATCCGCGTCGAGCAGTTTGGCGCAGTCCGCGATCAGGCTCGGTAATCCTTCTTCCAGACGCCACGTCTCGTTCTTCGGCCCGCGCCCGAATTTGGGCGGATCGAGGATAATGCCGTCATAGCGGTTTCCACGCCGCACCTCGCGCGCGGTGAACTTGGCGGCGTCGTCCACCAGCCAGCGGATCGGGCGGCCCTCCATGCCGGATAAGGCCGCGTTGTCGCGCGCCTGCGCCACCGATTTCTTGGACGCATCAACGTGCGTGACCGGGCCGTAATCGCTGAGCGCGAGGCTACCAAGACCGGTGTAGCCGAACAGGTTCATAGTCGACGCATCGGTGCAGCCCGCGAGTTGTTCACCCATCCAATCCCACACGGGGGCCATATCCGGGAAGAACTGCAAATGACGAAATGGCGTCGGCTGCGCGGAAAAGCGCACGTGCTTCCAACTTAGCGTCCAATCAGCTGGCGGAGCTTCCGGCTCCATCACCCAGCGCCCGCCGCCGTCTTCATCGGAACCTGGCACAAACTCGCCCGCCGCATTCCATTGAGGCAGGCGCGGCTGCCACATGGCTTGCGGTTCGGGCCGAATGAAGGCGTGTGGGCCAAAGGCCTCGAACTTGCGGCCCGCGCCGCTGTCGAGCAGGCGATATCCGTCCCACCCTTCACATTCGATCAGGATGGGCTCGCGCCGCAGCTGCGCCATTAGGCGGGCGAAGCCTCGGTCCGGCCAGCGGCGTTTTCCAGCACAAAGTCGCGCGCGGCTTCGTAATCGCCCGAAATCTCGCTGAAAGCTTCTTCGCGACCGAAGAGATCACCCACACGCGTCGGGAGGCCCGGGCGTACGCCCACAGCGCGCTCCACCGCGTCGGTAAATTTTGCCGGGTGCGCGGTCGCCAACGTCACAATCGGGATACCGCGATCCAATGTGCCGTCTTTGTACAAAGCGCGGCTGGCGTGCAGGCCGACCGCGGTGTGCGGATCGATTACCTGCGCGGCGTTACGATGCGCCCATTGCATTGCGCGAGTGGTCGCCTCCGGATCGGCGCTGGCGCTGGCGAATATCGCCGCGGCGTTCTCACGCTGGCTGTTGGTGAGCTGCATCGCGCGGCTATCTTCAAAGCCCTGCATTTGCGCTGCCATCGCCGCGCCATCACGGCCACCGGCGTCGAACAATAGCCGTTCAAAATTCGAGCTGACTTGAATATCCATTGAGGGCGTGATGGTGGGCGTCACCCCGCCCGCCGAATAATCGCCGTCTTTTAGCGCGCGGTGAAGGATATCGTTGATGTTCGTTGCGACGATCAAACGCTCGATCGGCAGGCCCATCTGATTGGCGACATAGCCCGCAAACACATCGCCAAAATTGCCCGTCGGCACGCTGTAGGCCGCCGCCCGCTCGGGCGCGCCCAATTGCAGGCCTGCGTAAAAGTAATAGACGACCTGCCCCATCAACCGCGCCCAGTTGATTGAGTTGACCGCGCCAAGGTTCAGCAAAGTGTTCACGTCGCCATCGCCGAACATACGCTTCACATGCCGCTGCGCATCGTCAAAGCTGCCCTCGATGGCGATATTATGGACGTTCGGCGCACGAACTGTCGTCATCTGACGGCGCTGGACTTCGCTGACCCGCCCCTTGGGGTGAAGCATGAAGATCTCGACCCGGTCGCGCCCTGCGACCGCGTTAATCGCTGCTGAGCCCGTGTCGCCGCTGGTCGCGCCGACAATGGTGAGGCGCTGGTCGCGGCGAGCAAGAAAGGTCTCGAACAGATGCCCGAGCAATTGCAGCGCCACGTCCTTGAACGCCAGTGTGGGCCCGTGAAAGAGCTCGAGCAGCCAGTGTGTTTCATCAAGCTGCACCAACGGGGTCACCGCCTTGTGCCCGAAATCGCCATAGACCGTCTTGCACAGCGCCGAGAGTTCTTCTTGCGTAAGACTTCCCGCCACAAACGGAGCCATCACGCGCGCAGCTAGCTCGTGATAGGCCAGCCCGCGCATATCGGCGATCTCTTGCGCGGTGAAACGCGGCCATGCGCTCGGCACATAGAGCCCGCCATCGCTGGCGAGCCCAGCGAGCGTGGCCCCTTCAAAATCAAGTGTCGGCGCATGTCCTCGGGTGGAGATATATTGCATAGGCGAAGCGGATTAGACGTGGCGCGCGCAGCGGGCAAGATTGACGCAGCGTCAGGCTCTTTTTCCTGCGCGCGAGCGCAAAGCAAAGCCGTAGATTACCAGCGCCGTGATCGCGAAGAAAAACCATTGACCGGCGTAAGCCCAGGACGAATTGCGATACTCCTCGGGGTTGGGTGCTTGAGAAGGCAACAGGCCAGCTTTGGGCTCGCTTGCCACGATCATGGCGGGACGGCGGACGCCGCCAGAAAACATGCGCTCCAACGCGCTGCGATTATCGGGAGACTCTTTGGCCACGCCTTCAACGGGGCCGCCCTGCCACTGCGAGACCTCTCCGGGATCCTTGGCCACGCCGATTTGAACCTGAAACACCTGTCCGGTGGCCGCGTTCGTGCAAGACGCGATCTGTCGCCAGCCCGTGCGCCCGGCGGCGTCCTTTCCGCCCGAAACGTCGATACCGGTCACCGCGTCGCAATCTGCGCGAAGGCGGCGGTAGAGGTATTCCTCGTTGGTGGCGTCGGCAAAAGGATAGTCGATCACGGGGAGCGCGGGACGTTCTTCCATCGCCAGCTTCAACCGGTCTTTCTCCTGCGCTCGTCCGATTTGCCAGAAGCCCAGCGAAACCATGATGGCGGCGGCGACAACCACCAAGATCGTGGGGACTATGGGGAGACGTTTGAACATGGTGCTACGATTGGGAACTCAGGAATTGGCGATACACGCTCGCTGTCTTGAACAGGCGTAGCCCGCCCAAGACCGCTGTGACGGTCAGCGGAGCCCAAACAATCACTTGGAGCCACAACGGTGGGCGAAGAAGCTCTTCGACAGCGATCGCTGCGGTGATCAGAAGCGCAGCCACCGCAATGGTCAGAAGGCCCGCCAAGCGGCCACCGCGCTCCAGCGCCGCGAGTTCTTGCTGGCAGGCGGAACACCGCCCGGCGACCCGAGCGGGCGCTTCGAACAGGGTGGGCGAACCGCAATTGGGGCACAAACCGAAAAGGGCAGCCTGGAAAAGCCCAGACTGCCCTTTCGATGGATCGGGAAGACGGTTCCCCTTCATTAGTGGACGGGCGCGCCCCAGCCGCCCCACACGTACACGGCGACGAACAGGAACAGCCACACGACGTCGACAAAATGCCAGTACCAAGCCGCCGCTTCGAAACCGAAGTGCTGGCGCGGCGTGAAGTGACCTTTGTACGAGCGGAAAAGGCACACCGCGAGGAAGATGGTGCCGATTAGCACGTGGAAACCGTGGAAGCCGGTCGCCATGTAAAACGCCGAGCTGAAGGTGTTGCCGCCAAAGCTGAAAGGCGCGACGCTGTACTCATACGCCTGAATGAAGCTGAAGATCGCGCCCAGCGCGATCGTCGCCCAAAGGCCCTGCTTCAGGCCGGTGCGATCACCATGGATCAGCGCGTGGTGCGCCCACGTTACGGTGGTGCCAGAGCAAAGCAGGATGATGGTGTTGAGCAGGGGAAGCTGGAACGCGTCGAGGACTTCCATGCCGCTGGGGACACGGTCACCAAGCTCGGTTACGCCCTGCGAGAGGAACAGGTTGGTCGTTTCGTCGCCGCCTTCGCCGTGGAAGAATTCGAGCGGCGCGGGGAAGAGGGTGAAATCGAAGAACGCCCAGAACCAGCCGACGAAGAACATCACTTCCGAAGCGATGAACAGGATCATACCGTAACGCATGTGGAGCTGCACGATCGGCGTGTGATCGCCACGCTGCGCTTCGATCACGATGTTGCGGAACCACATGAAGAAAGTCGCAAGCAAACCGGCCAGACCGGCCCACATGACCACTGGCCCGGCCACCCCAAACTGATCAGGGTAGAAGTTGAGAACCATGCCGCTAGTGAAAGTCAGCGCCGAGGTTGATCCGATCAAAGGCCAGATATCCGGCTCCAGGATATGATAGTCGTGGTTTACTTGTCCGCCCATTGTGCGTCTTCCCGTTTTGATCCCGTCCCTTTCGGGCACTTTGCTTAGTTGCGGCTGCTATCCAGGCCCATGGTTACGGACTCTTTCGCGCGGTGAAAAGTGTAGCTGAGCGTGATTTGCTCGACGTCAGCCATGAATTCGTCTTCGAGAATGGCCGGGTCGACGTAATAGACGACCGGCATGTTGACTTGTTGCCCCGGCTCCAGCGTCTGCTCGGTGAAGCAGAAGCACTGCACTTTGTGGAAATAGAGCCCGGCTTGCGCTGGCTCTACATTGAATGTCGCTGTGCCTGTGATGGTCGAAGGGCCATCGTTGCGCGCAACGTAGACCGCCATATTGCGCTCGCCGATCGTGACGGTGTCGGTCGCCTGCGCGGGTTTGAAGCTCCACGGAACATCGATTGCGGTGGACCCATCAAAGCGGATCGACATAGTCTGACCCGTGGCCAATGCTTCCGCGTTCGCTGCCTCGCTCGCGGTGGCGACCTGCGTAGTGCCGCCGAAGCCGGTGACCTGACAGAACAAGCGATAAAGCGGGACCGAGGCAAACCCAAGGCCCACCATCGCCGCCGCCAGCGCCAGAGCCATCAGCCCGGTGCGCGCGTTGCGACGTTGGGTCGCAGCGTCAAGGGAGGAGGCCACGCTCGCCATCACTGCGATCCCAGCCGGGCGATGGTGATCGCGTAAAACAGAATAACGAAGAACAGCAGCGTGCCCGCCACGACGAGGTTGCGGCTGCGTTGACGACGCTTGAATTCGGCTTCTTCGTCGGGCGTCATCAAATCAGCCCCCCGGCGAACAGCCCTGGTCCGATCAAACCGGCGGTTTCAAGAACACGATCCGCAACCAGCGCGGCGAACAGTACGAACAGATAGACGATGCTGAATTTGAACAGGCGGATTTCCTCCGCCATCGGATCGCCGGCTCCCATCGCCGCATCCCGGCGCGCCACGGGCAAAGCCAGCGCGATAAACAGGAGCGAGAGCGCCAGAGCGGTGGTGCCGTATACCCAGCTTGTTCCGCCAATTACCCAGGGAGCGATCGTAAACGGCGCGAGCAGAAGCGTGTACACCCAGATGTGATTGCGCGTGGTCCGTTCGCCCGCGACAACCGGCAGCATCGGAATGCCGACCTTGGCGTAGTCAGTCTTCACAAACAGCGCGAGGGCCCAAAAGTGCGGCGGGGTCCACATGAAGATGATGGCAAACAGCAAGAGCGGCATCGCCGTCACTTCGCCCGTGACCGCGACCCAACCGATCAGCGGAGGAAACGCGCCCGCTCCGCCACCGATCACGATGTTTTGCGGCGTGCGCGGCTTGAGCCACATTGTGTAGATGACGGCGTAGTAGATAATGGCGGTCAGCAGCAGCGCAGCGGCGAGCCATCCTATCGCCACGCCCATCAGCAGCAGCGAGACGCCCGACAAGAACATCCCGAAATCGCGCGCGTCATCCCGGTGGATGCGGCCGTCCGGCAAAGGTCGGTTGGCGGTGCGCTTCATTCCAGCGTCAATGTCGGCTTCCCACCACTGGTTGAGGACAGCCGATCCGCCCGCACCCATGGCGATCGCCAGCACAGCGGTGAAGCCAAGGACCGGATGAATGGTGCCCGGAGCCGCCAGCAGACCGCAAATCGCGGTGAAGATCACCAACGTCATCACGCGCGGTTTGGTCAGCGCAAAAAAGTCGCGCCATTCCGCCGGCAGGGGCTGTATCCCAACTTGCATCTGCGTTTGCGAGATGTTTGCGCTCATAGTTCGTCCAAAATTACTTTCGAAAAGGAGCGCACCTTTCCAGGCGCGCTCCCCAAATTCATCTTTCGTCAGGTCCGGTGCTCCCATCCGCCCGGACCCTCCGGCTCACTCAGCGGGCTGAGCGCTAGCGGGCATGTGGTTGTGGTAATCGTGGTGGTCTTCGATCACCGGAAGCGTTTCAAACTGGTGGAATGGCGGCGGGCTTGACAGAGTCCATTCCAGCGTCGTCGCGCCTTCACCCCACGGATTGCCTTCTGCCTTGCGGCCCGCGAACAGCGCGTACCCAATGTTCACGAAGAACACCAAGGTCGAAGCCGCCATAATGACGTAGCCGTACGAGCTGATCTCGTTCCAGTAGGCGAACGCTTCGGGATAGTCTGGGTAACGACGCGGCATGCCGTTCATGCCCAGGAAGTGCTGCGGGAAGAAGATCACGTTCACGCCCACGAAGAACGCCCAGAAGTGAATGTGGCTCAGCAGCTCGGAGTGCATCCGGCCGCTCATCTTCGGGAACCAGTAGTAGAAGCCTGCGAACATGGAGAACACCGCGCCCATCGAGAGCACGTAGTGGAAGTGCGCAACCACATAGTAGGTGTCGTGCAGGTTATCGTCGATGCCGCCATTGGCGAGCACCACGCCCGTCACACCGCCGACGGTGAATAGGAAGATAAAGCCCAGCGACCAGACCATCGGCGATTTGAATTCGAGGCTGCCGCCCCACATCGTCGCGATCCAGCTGAAGATCTTGACGCCGGTCGGCACCGCAATGACCATCGTAGCCGCGGTGAAGTACATCT
>JBCCKJ010000109.1:0-7612 GCA_039027455.1 Pseudomonadota bacterium
CAACCGCCTTGGCGTATTCTCCATAGCTCAGGAAGGCGTTGCCCGCCGCCCGCACCGTGGCCAAGTCCGCATCCGCAGCCCGCGCGTCGTTTTCAAGAATGGGCAGTTCCTCGCGATCGCTTTCGATCCGGTCGGTGGCAATACGAAGCTGATCGGCAATGAATGTGTCGTCGCGACCGACTTCACCCGTGGCGTAACCTTGCTCAATCACGTCCTTCACCTCTTTGGGAAGCACGCGCGCGTCAGCGGTTTCAATGTAGGTGATGAAGTCTTGTTTATCGTCCATCAGCTGAGCGATCCGCTGAAGACGGAGGATATCGAGCGTTGCCTGCGCATCGTAATCGTTCAGAACCCGAACCACGTTGAACGCATTTGTCCAATTCTCGTCCGTGGGGAACAATTGCGCCCGACGAATGGCGTAATCGTACACCTGAGGCTGCAGATCTTCACGATAGGCTACCGAGAACGCGAACTCATACAGTCGCTCTTCAACCGGCTCTCCTGCGGCTTCCTTCGCCTTTATGGCGTTGTCCAGCACCGTCAGACCCTGCGCATACTCATCGGTGACGAAATAGGTTTGCGCCAAAGCGACAAGCAGATCCGACTGCGACTGGTTGCCCGAATACCCCAGATCAATCGCGCGCTGCAGATAGCCACGCGCTTTCGCATGCTGCTCTAGCACTGAGGCGGTTTGATAAGCGATGAAGTTATACTGACCGACCGCTTCAGCCGGCGTCTTACCGCTCGCAAGCATCGTTTCCATGCCGAGAAGACGAAGGTTTAGGTCTTCGCCTTTAATGCCCATGTTGTAGGCCAGAAGACCGCTTTGAAACTTCTCATCAGGGCTGTTCGCCAACGCGAACACTTGATCTAACTGCGCTTTGAACGAGGCGATATCGGCTCCTTCGGCCTTGGTCGCTTCGTCGAGGCTGGTGTAAGCGGCCACGAACTCCTTCGAGTATTGCGGCTTGCTATCGCCTTTGTCCTTCTTTTTCTTCTTGCGCTGCGCCTGAGCTGCGTCGGGCACAATATGGCCGGCGACCATGGCCGTCCCAGTCGCCAGAGCGATCGCTAGGACGAGTTTTGAGGCCTGCTTACGCAGTTTCAAAGTGTTCATGACGGTGGGTCTCCCTTGAGGTGTTTTGCCTTCCAGAGCGCTCTCGCGTCCGGTTGCATCGCATTTCTGATCGCAAGCCATGACGGCATTAGGTCGATTTTGCAATTCCTCGTAGCTGACGTGGTCTGAATAGGCTTTGAATAGAGGTCCATCTTGCCGTGTGTATCGGCGCTGCGAACGCGCTTTTGAGGAATTCGCCGTCAGAGCTCATCGCGCTTGGAGAAGGCCGATGACAAATGTGGAAAAAGGGGCCCATGTTCTTGTTTTGGTCGCTCTCTTTGGTGGCGCTTTTCGAGCCCAACACCTACATAGAAACGGTAGGGGCTGATGCCCAAAAGCAAACCAGAACTGGCATATTCCTTTGAGCGACGAACAAACACCCGATCCTTCCCAAAACCCTGCCTCGCCGGACGAATTCGACCGGGTGGATATCGTCGATGAAATGAAGACCAGCTATCTCGATTACGCGATGAGCGTGATCGTTTCGCGCGCCTTGCCCGATGTGCGCGATGGTCTGAAACCGGTCCACCGGCGGATCCTGTTTGCCAGCCAGGAAGGCGGCTTTGTCGCCGGGCGGCCCTACCGCAAAAGCGCCAAAATCGTCGGGGACGTGATGGGTAACTACCACCCACACGGCGACGCCGCGATTTATGATGCGCTGGCGCGCATGACGCAGGATTGGTCCCTGAGGGTGCCTCTGGTCGATGGTCAGGGCAATTTCGGTTCGATGGACCCCGACCCTCCCGCTTCGATGCGGTACACCGAAGCGCGCCTCGCAAGGGTTGCCAACACGCTGTTGGACGATCTCGACAAAGACACCGTCGATTTCGCCGACAACTACGATGGATCGCGGCAGGAACCGCAAGTTCTTCCCGCCCGCTTCCCCAACTTGCTTGTAAATGGCGCTGGCGGGATTGCGGTGGGCATGGCCACCAATGTGCCGCCCCACAATCTGGGCGAAGTGATCGATGGGTGTTTGGCTTACATCGAAAACCCCGCGATCACGTCGGAAGAGCTGATCGAGTTCATCCCCGGCCCCGACTTTCCGACCGCTCCTCTGATTCTGGGTGCCAGCGGCAGCCGCGCAGCCTACACCACTGGTCGCGGTTCGATCCTGATGCGCGCGCGCCACGAAATCGAGACGAAGCGCGGCGATCGCCAGTCGATTGTCCTGACGTCGATCCCGTTCCAAGTCGGCAAGTCCAACCTTGTCGAAAAAATCGCGGAAGCGGCCAAAGACAAACGCATCGAAGGCATCTCGGACATTCGCGACGAAAGCTCGCGCGAAGGCGTGCGTGTGGTCGTTGATCTCAAGCGTGACGCGTCACCGGACGTGGTGCTCAACCAAATGTGGCGGTACACGCCAGCGCAGTCGTCTTTCCCGGCCAATATGCTAGCCATTCGCGGCGGTCGGCCCGAAACGCTGACCCTGCGTGAAATCATCAAGAGCTTCATCGGCTTCCGCGAAGAAGTCATCACACGTCGGACCAAATTTGAGCTCAACAAGGCTCGCGAACGCGCGCACCTGTTGCTCGGCCTCGTGGTCGCGGTCTCGAACCTTGATGAAGTGGTCGCGATGATCCGCGGCGCGGCCAACCCCGCCGAAGCGCGCGCGAAGTTGCTCGTGAAGGAATGGCCGATTGGCGAAATCGCGCAATACATCAAACTGGTCGAGGCGATTGAGCCAAGCGCTGATGAGGCGGGCGGTAGCTACAAGTTCTCCGAACGGCAGGTGAAAGCGATCCTCGATCTGCGCCTGCATCGCCTGACGGCGCTGGGCCGCGATGAAATCGGCGATGAATTGAAAGAGTTGGCTCTCCAGATTGAAGAACTGCTCTCGATCCTGGCCGATCGCGTGAAGCTATACGGTGTCATGCGCGAAGAGCTTGACGAGGTGCGGGCTACGTACGCCACGCCGCGCGTTTCCGAGATTGCTCCGGCTTGGGATGGGCTGGAAGACGAAGACCTGATCGAGCGTGAGGACATGGTCGTCACCGTCACGCATGGCGGATACATCAAGCGCACGGCTCTCGATACGTTCCGCGCGCAAGGCCGCGGCGGAAAAGGCCGCGCCGGGATGGCGACCAAGGACGAGGACGCGGTCACCGAACTCTTCGTCACGTCCACACACAACCCGGTGCTCTTCTTCACGAACACAGGCCGCGTCTATCGCCTCAAGGTCTGGAAGCTGCCCGAAGGTGGTCCGCAAACGCGCGGGCGCCCGATGGTCAACTTGCTGCCTCTGGGCGAAGACGAAGCCGTTACCAACGTGCTCCCTCTGCCCGAGGATGAAGCGGAGTGGGAGAAGCTGGGGATCGTGTTCGCCACTCGAAACGGCATGGTCCGCCGTAACTCGATGGACTCATTCGCCAATGTGCCCTCCAACGGCAAATACGCGATGGGCTTTGTCGAAGGGTCTGGTGACAAACTGATAGGCGTCCAACTCGTCGATGAGAGCCAAGAGATCTTTTTGGCCAGCACCAATTCCAAAGCCATTCGTTTTGAAGCGACCGCTGCCCGCGAAACGAAGAGCCGCACTGGTATTGGCGTCCAAGGTATGGGCCCCAAGGGCGACATCGAAGTCGTCAGCCTCGCCGTGCTCAACAAGACCGGCACGACCCTGGAAGAGCGCGAAGCCTATCTCAAGGCCGCGCCGTGGAAGAACAACGACGCTACGCCAGAGCTTTCGGCCGAGCGGATGGTTGAAATGGCCGAAAAGGAGCAATTCATCCTCACCATTTGCAGCCGCGGTTACGGGAAGATCAGCTCCAGCTTTGAGTACCGGGTTACGGGCCGTGGCGGCAAAGGCGTCGTCAACATTGGAGAACCTTCCTCCGACCCCAATCGCAACGGCCCTGTGGCGGCCAGTTTCCCGGTCCGGCACGGCGACCAGGTCATGCTGGTCACCGACCAAGGCAAACTCATCCGCCTGGGGATCGACTTCCGTCATCTGATCGAAAACGGGTTCGAGGAAAACCTCGGTCTTTCAGTCATCGGTCGCGGATCGTCGGGCGTTCGGCTCTTCAACGTGGCCGAAGACGAACAGATCGTCAGCGTTGCGCGGATTGAAGAGCGGGATGAGGACGAAGGAGAAACTGGCGAGGAAGCGGGAACGGATGACAGCGCGGCGGACTCCACCCCTGAGGTCTAAAGGCGCCCGTCCGCCTTTTTCGCAAACGCAAATGGAAGCGGTCTAAGCAAACGCCTCCGGCGCTTCCCTTTGCGCTCGCAGTGTCTGCACTACGCCGGTCGCGATCATGAATTGTGCCGCGTAGTATGTCGGCCAAACGAGGATGTCGGGCAAAGGGGCCAGGTCAAAAGGTCCAAATCGGCTGAAGATCAGCCAGTCGCTCAGAATGAAAAGGCACGCTCCCACACCGATCCGGATTTGGGGAAAGCGGCTAAGCGATGCGCTCGCCGCCATGGCGCCCAGACTTGCCGAATACAAAGCGATATCGGCACGACCGCTTAGCAGATAGGACACAGCCGGCGTCCCAACGAACAGGGCAACCGCCCAACCCACCGATCTCGCTGACAAAACGCTGCGCCGGTTGCGCAGATACAGCGCGACCGCCACGAGATGAGACGCGAAGAAAAGCGCCCCGCCGGTTTCGAAATTGATCGTCGTCACCATGTCCGCCGCCGAACTTAACGCCAGCGCGACCGACAATATGGCGCCGTCTAAGCCATCCGTGCGGCGCAACGCGTACACCGCGAGGAAGCCAACGCCAGCTCCCTTGAGCAGCATCAGCCAGACTTCCGGTAGCGCGTTGTTCCACATGAAGTAGAAGCTCACGCCTGCAATCAGGCTGGCAAAAAGCCATGGACGATGTTCGATTAGCGCGCGCTTGGGCACGTAATGATCCCTCCCTCGGCCTCGCATGCGGCCTTGCGCAGGCGGTATCACGCAATTACTTCCCGCGCCAATATGACACACGACGTTCACATCATTGGTGGCGGCCTCGCCGGATCCGAAGCCGCCTGGCAGCTCGCCCAGCGCGGTGTAAAAGTGCGCTTGTCAGAAATGCGCGGTGGCGGCGAAATGACGCCCGCGCACCAGACGGATGGCTTGGCCGAGCTGGTCTGTTCGAACTCATTTCGCTCGGACGACGACACCAAAAACGCGGTTGGCCTTCTGCACCACGAAATGCGCGCGCTCGATTCCATCGTGATGCGCGCCGGAGAAGTGGCGCGAGTCCCCGCGGGCAGCGCCATGGCGGTGGATCGCGACGTGTTCTCCGATGAAGTGCAAAAGGCCCTTAGCCAGCACCCCAACATTGAGATTGTGCGCGAACGCGTGGATGCGCTGCCGGAAAGCGGGCTGACCATTGTTGCCACCGGTCCGCTCACGGCCGCAAGTCTGGCGCAGAGCATCGTCAAAGCCACAGGCGAAGAACGCCTCGCCTTCTTTGATGCGATAGCGCCGATCGTCCACCGCGACAGTATCGACATGTCGAAATGCTGGATCCAGTCGCGCTGGAACAAGACGACCGAGGCCTCCAACGAAGACGGCGACTACATCAATTGCCCAATGACCAAGGAGCAATATCTCGCCTTTCACAAAGGCCTTATCGAAGGCGACAAAGGCGAGTTCAAGGATTGGGAGAAGGACACGCCCTATTTCGATGGCTGCATGCCGATCGAAGTCATGGCGGAGCGCGGCGTGGAAACGCTGCGCTATGGCCCGATGAAAGGCGTTGGTCTCGACAATCCTTACGACACGACCGAAGAACACCCACAGGGGCGATGGCCCTACGCCGTGGTTCAGCTGCGTCAGGACAACAAACTGGGCACGTTGTGGAACATGGTCGGCTTTCAGACCAAGCTGAAATACGGCGCGCAAGTTGAGTTGTTCCGCACCATTCCGGGTCTGGAGAACGCCGAGTTTGCGCGTCTGGGAGGTCTGCACCGCAACACCTTCCTCAATTCGCCGGAAGTCTTGGATCGGCAACTGCGTTTGAAGGCCGCGCCGCATATTCGGTTTGCAGGGCAAGTGACGGGCTGCGAAGGCTATGTCGAAAGCGCAGCGATCGGTTTGGTCGCCGGTATGATGACCGCGAACGAACTGGCCGGAGCCGATTGGAACCCTCTTCCCGCATCGACAGCCATGGGTGCGCTGCTCAGCCACATCACCGGTGACGCGGACGCCGCGACCTTCCAGCCCATGAACGTCAATTTCGGTCTCTTTCCTCCGCTCCATGAAGTGCGCAAGAAGGAACGCAGGGAGGCGTATACAACCCGCGCCAAGGCGGACATGGCCGCGTGGATCAGCGCCCAGCGCGAACCGGTGCTAGCCTAGACTAGCAAGCGCACTTTGGCTTGCTGGGCGTCGCGCGCGCTCTTGGCGCGGTGGTGCGAAATTCAACCGGTGTTAGCTTGTCATCGCCGTTCGCGTCTGCGCCTTCGAAGCGCTCCACCGTGGTCACCGCCCACTCCTCAAATGTCAGCAGATTGTTGCCGTCAACATCCAGTTTTCGAAAACCGTCCGACCGTGTCGAGAGCATCTCATTTCGGGTAATCACACGGTCCCGGTCCCGATCGTAGCGAAAGAAGCGCCTTTCTTCGCGCGTCAGTTCGCTGGCCTCAGGCGGTTCCGGCCCTTCAAGATCAACGACGTCCGCGAATGGCAGCTCTTCGGGTGATGGCGCGTCAGGTGTAGGCTCGGGCGGTGGCGGCGCCAACTCCTCCACCTGCGCTTGGCCCGCCCACCAAAAGACGCCCACGCCGGCCAGAGCCAGGCCAAGAAACACACCCAACACCGTTTCACGCATGGCTCGTTCTTCCCAAAATCCGCTTACCGAGGCAGAGCATAGGAGAATTCATCGGCCTAACAAGGCGGCTCGAAACGCAACCAAGCCTGCCGCTCGTCCCGCCATAAGCGGCGCACCGCCCGCGTTTATGGCCCGAAGGCTAAGGGCCGCTAAGACCGCAAGACCACGAAAGGGTTTGGGGAGCCGGCCCGGCGGTTGCTGCTCCTGCGCCAGATTGAGCAAAGTCTGACGCTCGTCTCGATCCGAGATATGGCTCACCGCATCGGCAAGAGCCCACAGAAATCCGGCGGCTCGAACGTCCTCCTGAACGTCGCCACCAAACCCATGATGCGCGGCCAAGCCGACCAAACCGTCCGCGCGACCCAGGGCAAAGTCTGATGCTGCCTCGCGCGAGAGAGGCGGTTCGCTCAACATTTGCTCCCACCCATTGACCAGAGCGATGAACGCACCTTCCGCCCCGGCCATGTGGGCGCCAATACCGTCGAGAATAGGATCGCCTCCGGGTCTTTCGTTCGCCGGCAGAATCAGCGTATCGCGCCACCAAGCCATGCGCACTTGGCCGAGCAAGGGCTCGCTGGAAGCTGACACAAGCCGGGAAAGCCGCGCATCAAGTTCGAAGAATAGGGTTAACGCTCCGCGCATACTTTCGCCGGTATGCGCGAGAGCGATCCGCACCTCGTCGGGCAATTCTTCTGATGAGTCCGGGGTCATTTGCCGCCGATAG
>JBCCKJ010000110.1:0-7593 GCA_039027455.1 Pseudomonadota bacterium
CAGATGGTTCTGTTCCTTCTGACCATCATGCTGGGCGGTATGGTTCTCTCGAACCTAGCAGAGGAAAAGGGCAACAAGATTATCGAAATCCTCGCCGCCGCCTTGCCGATGGACGCGGTGTTTATGGGCAAACTCTTCGCCATGCTGGGCGTCAGTTTCGTCGGGATCGCGGTTTGGGGCACGTTGGGCTGGGGCTTTTGGGCGGTCGCCGAAGACGCGATAGTCACCGTCACACAAACCAATTATCGCGAATTGCCGGGCCCGGCTGTCGGCTGGCCCGCCTTTGTGGCTCTGGGCGTTGTCTACTTTTCGATGGCGTATCTGCTCTTGGGATCGCTGTTCTTGACCATCGGCGGGATGGCTTCGAGCGTGCGCGAAGTGCAGACCATGTCGATGCCGGTCACCATGATGCAGTTGATGGTGTTCTTCATCGCCATGGCGACGGTGGCCGACACCGGATCGACCATGGAACTCTTTGCGGTCTCGTTCCCATTGTCCTCACCATTTGCGATGCTCGCGCGCGCCGCGATCGAAGATGTGCTTTGGGTCCACTTCGTGGCCATTGCTTGGCAAGCCGTCGCGGTGATCGCGCTGGTCAAAGGCGGATCGCTGCTGTTCCGCAAGAAGGTGATGAAATCGGGCGGCGCTGGCAAAGCCAAGAAGTCGTTCTTTGGCCGTTCGCCTCGCGCCACTGAGAACATAGCGCCTGCATCCATAGCGGAGCCCGCAGAATAAGTAGCCAATCGCAACTGACTATTGACATGAGTGTCAGTTAGGGCAGGATGCTTTGTGGGAGCGGGATTGAGCATGAGGCCGAGGAAAACACCGGCCAGCGAGTCGCTCCTTAAAAGGAGAGAGAGCAGCCATGGCCACTATTGCCCCCGACAAAAAGCCGCCGATCAAGCCGTTTCCCGACCCATCTAACCCCGATGCGCCCAAAGAATGGTCGCGGTCCCCGACAGCGCATGAAGCGCTAAAAGAGTACTTCACTCAGCATCCCGAGCAGCGTCCAGTGCACCCGCATAAGTGGGATCTCAGCCGCTCGGACATCTTTTACGAAGACAGGTGGCAGCCAATCGTCGCCGAAATGCAGAAGGCAGGGCCGCTCCACTATATCGATGAGAGCCCCTTCGGCCCTTATTGGTCTGTCGTCGGGCACAAGGCGATCCAGCACATTGAGGCTCTTCCCGATGCGTTCTCTTCAAGCTGGGAATATGGCGGAATCACGATCCTTGATCCGCCCGACGATGAAGTCATCCCCGACGGCGAAGAGCGCATGCAATTGCCGATGTTCATCGCCATGGATCGGCCCAAGCACACCGGCCAACGCCGCACGGTCGCTCCCAAGTTTACGCCTTCTGGCATGACCGCGATGGAACCCGAAATCCGCCAGCGCACCGGCGAATTGCTCGACTCTCTGCCGCGCGGCGAAGTGTTCGATTGGGTCGACAAGGTCTCGATCGAGCTCACGACAGGCATGCTCGCGCTGTTGTTCGATTTTCCGTGGGAGGACCGCCGCCTTCTGACCTTCTGGTCCGATTGGTCGGGCGACACCGAACTGGTCACCGTGCGTGATCTTGATCCGGTGCGGCGCGGCTTGCTGCATGAGATGGCGGCCTATTTCCAACAGCTTTGGATGCGCAAGACGCAGGAAGAGCCGGGCGATGATCTCATCAGCATGATGATCCACTCCGACGCGATGAACCAAATGGCACCGCAGGAATTCATGGGCAACCTGATCCTGCTGATCGTCGGCGGCAACGACACCACGCGCAATTCGATGAGCGGCTTCGTCCACGCGCTCGACAAGTTCCCTGATCAGCGCAAGAAGTTCGAAGAGAATCCGGGCCTTATCCCGAACGCGGTTCAGGAAATGCTGCGCATGCAGACCCCGCTGGCGCATATGCGGCGCACCTGCACCGAAGACACCGAGGTGTTCGGCCAGACGATTAAGAAAGGCGACAAGGTCGTCCTTTGGTATCTCGCGGCCAACCACGAAGAGAGCGTCTTCGAAGATCCGCACAAGCTCGACCTCGAGCGCGAAAACGCCAAACGCCATATCGCCTTCGGCTACGGCATCCACCGCTGCGTAGGCGCCCGCTTGGCTGAACTTCAGTTGCGCGTTCTTCTCGAAGAAATGCACAAGCGCCGTATGCGTGTGCACGTTGCGGGTGATGTGGAGCGGGTTCGCGCAAACTTCGTACACGGTTTCCGAAAGCTGGAAGTCGAGATCACAGAGTTCTGAAGCAAGGCTGACGGCGCGAGCCGGGTGAAACTTTTTGGTGTTTTGCGACGTATAACGAAGCGAAAACACACCAAACGGATCGTTTCGATATGACGGACACACCCGCCTCACGCCGCCTCTTTCTAGGCAGTGCCATCGCTGGCCTTTCGCTTCCCCTGCTGGGAGGCTGTGGCGCTGCGCCCGCGCAGGCCAAGAGCTATCGCATCTCCAAAACCGAAGCCGAATGGCGCGCCAAGCTGACCAAAGGCGAGTTTTACATCCTGCGCGAAGCGGGCACCGAACGCGCCTTCACTTCGCCGCTCAACAATGAAAAGCGCAAGGGCACGTTTGTGTGCTCCGGGTGCGGCAACAAGCTCTATTCTTCCGAGCACAAATACGACAGCAGCACCGGCTGGCCCAGCTTCTGGCAAGCGATTGACGATGGCGCCGTGGGCACCAGCACCGACTACAAGATCGGCTACCCGCGCACAGAAGTGCACTGCGCTGATTGCGGCGGCCATCTGGGTCATATTTTTGGCGATGGCCCTGCCCCCACTGGGAAACGGCACTGCATCAATGGGTTGGCGATGAACTTTCGTCCGGCGTGATGCGCCATAGGCGAAAGGAGGTCCCTTCCGCCGTTTCAACCGGCTCCAGCCATTGGGGCACACGGCCCTGAGTCAAATCGGCTGCGAAGCTGTCCGGCGCGATGAAAGCGTAATTGTTCAACTCGGCCAATCCGATACATGCAGCCACATACTGGCTTCCGCGCTCGGTCAGCGCTTGTCGAGCCTCTTCTCTTGAGCCCAGAGCGGTCGCGATTACGTCCCGCATCCCTTCGTCGCCGCGGTGGTGCGAGGTGGCGGGCACGGAATGCGCGCTTACCAGCAACAGAGTCGGCGCGATATCGAGCGGGGCAAAGATTTCAGCCGTATCCAGCGCGCGCAGCGCGGCGGCTGAGCGTTCAATCTCGCATTGCGAGCTTTTGAGCGTGCTTTCACTTGGCTGCACACTCGCAATCTCAGCGCGCGCAGGCAGGACCATTTGTGACACCGACAGCGGAAGCGTGGGCAAAAGCGCACACGCCACCAACGTCATGGCGCCAATGCGGGGCAAGGGGCGGTCTATCGTTCGGATGGAGCGTAACCACCGGTTGAGCTGCCATGCCAGTGGAGGTGCCGCGATAAGGCAGGCTACCGCGCCCGCGCGCGCAACCAGCAGCGAAATTAGGAGGCTGGCCGCGAGGATCATCGCATAGTCGCCCCAGAAACGGCGCAGCCACTCGCGCGAGTTCGAAGCGAGATTGATCGCAGCGAACAGTCCGATGACCGGGGTCACGACATATTGCAGCGCAACGCTCAACGATTGTTGCCACACCGGCATGCCTTCGCTGATATGGAGATACCAGTGCTCGCGCACCAGCGGGTCCAGCGTGTCAAACCCGCCCCCGCTCGCGCATTGCGGCGCAGCGTAAAGCAGCAGGCCCAACGCGCCTCCGGCCGCTACCGCAAACCCGCCAAGCCGCGCGGCTACGGGCAAAGGCTCAAGCCGCCCGAGCACGATCAGCACCACCGCGCCCCAGCCGAACATAGCGATATGGAGAGGGCTCAGCGCGTCGCAATACGTCGCGAAATCGCCAAAGCCGCGCGTGAGCGCAAACAAAACAGCCGTAGTCAACACCAGCGACTGGATAGCGCTGAGCAAGATGGCTCGATGCTGTCGATCGCGCACCCAGCGCAGAGCTAACACGGCAAAAGTCGCCGCCGCCAAAGGCAGGCCTTCGACAGAAATGGTCAGCCACACGCCGAAACTTGCGCCGATCACACGCCCACCCACAGTAGGGTTACGGGCCATCAGCCCGTTCATCGCGACAAGCGCGCACACCAATTGCCAGCCATGATGATCAATCCGCATCGGGCCCAGTTGAAACACCACCGGCACGCACACCGCGAGAATCAGGCCGGTCAGCGTCGTTTCTTCTTCCCCCAAAAGCCGCCAGGCGATCCGCGCGGCGAGCAACATCGCTATCCCAAGCGTAACAAGCGGCACGAGGATCAACGCGGCCATCTCCGCCCCGGCACTGCCGAAGATCGGAGTGAGCACAACGATTGTCAGAGCCAGAGGGATATCAACCAGACGCGACCAATGCATGGCAACGCCGCCTTCTGGCGCGTTCACGCGGTATTGCGTGACATCGAACCAGCCCTGCCCATTGAGGAGATCGCGCACCTGAACAAGGCGCATCGTGTCGTCCGGATCGGGAAAGCGCATCGCACTGATCGCGGTCCAGTTGATCGCGACCAACATGGCGCCAATGAGCCCCCAAGCGACGCCGACCCGCAGCAGGAAGTCTGAAGGAAAGGCGCCCTGGCGACGCTCGACCAACATGGCTTACGTCTCCGCCCGAAATACGACGTGACTGCGCAGCAGCCAGGTGGCTGTAAAAGATACCAGAATGGCCAGGCCTTTGGCCAGACGCGGATCGCCGCCGAGCCAGTCTCCAATGCCGACGATCAGGGTCGTGATGGCCAACCCGATCAAAGCCGAGATAACAAACAGCGCCTTCTGGCGCGTGCGTGCGCGGCCCCGGCGCGCCACACTGTCCTGAAACACCGCGCGGCTCGACATCAGCCAATGCGCCAAGATTCCAAGCGAGTATCCAGCCGCTGAAGCGGGCGCTGCGGCCAGCCCAGCGGTCAAAAGCGCAAGGAAGACGCCCACGTCCACAGCCAAAGCGCCCACGCTGGCTAGAATGTAGCGGACAAGGCGCGCGTCGCGCAGGCGCGAGACAAGCGCGGATAGGGCGGGCGTCATTGCATCCCCCCCTTATCCCATGGCCCGACCGCGGCCCTTAGTCGCTGCGGCGCGCTCACCGTCAGGCCCGCTTGCGAACTTCTTTATCATCGGGATCGCTTGGTTTGATCCGTTCCGGAACGCCGCGAATAGAGGTTAGAGCAGCCACCTGGTCCTCGCTCAATGGCTTGGTGTCGGGCGCTACTTCGCGCGCGCCAATCTTAGTATCCGCGCCTTCGTCTCCGGCTTCGTGATACTCGGCGTCCTCGTTAACGCACCATGTGTCGTAGATACGTTCACCGGCCAGAATGTTCTCAACCGTGAGCATTGCAGTCATCATCGCGTGGTCTTGGTTGTTGTAACGGTGCATGCCGTTGCGACCCACGAGGTGGAGGCTGGGATACTTATCTTCCAACTCAACGCGCATTGCCTGCACATTGGCCTCGTAATCGTCGTCATAGACCGGATAGGCCTTTTCCTGGCGCACCACGGCGCCGCTGACGACCATTTTGGGATCGCAAAGGCCGAGAATCTCCATTTCTTTGGTGGCTTGCGCGATCAGATCTTCGTCAGACGACGACCACAGGCCGTCGCCTTCGAAACAGAAGTATTCGAGACCCACGCAGGCCATGTCTTCATCGGGCACCATTTCGGGTGACCAGCTGCGGAAGTTCTGCACCCGGCCCACCTGCACGCGATCATCGTGGATGTAGATCCAGTTATCGGGGAACAGGTCCTCGGATTTGACCATCAGCGCCACCGTCAAGAAGTCGCGATAGCGCAGCTTGCTCGCGTCGATCGAGCTCTGCGGCAGCGGATACATACGCTTGGAAAGCTCGCGCATGGGCGCGGAACTGATCGCGTGCTTCGCGCGCACCTGCACGGCGCCGCCCTCGCCCTTGGCCGTCATCGACCATCCGCCCTGACCGTCCGAGGCCAGTTGATCGAGCGCGTGGCCCATCAGCACCTGACCTTTGCCCGTGGCGATGATCTTGTCGCGCGCCGCGTCCCACATCATCCCCGGACCAAGGCGCGGATAACGGAAGGTTTCGAGCAGGGTTTTCACTTCCTGCCCATCGTTCGGCTTTTTGTTGAGCCCAAGGCTGCGCTTGAGCCCATCGGTCACCGCGTTCCACAGTGAAAGACCCTTGATGCGCTGCGCCGCCCAATCCGCGCTCATCTCGTCGCACGGCATGCCCCACACCTTCTCGGTGTAGGTTTTGAAGAAGATTGAGTAGAGCTTTTTGCCAAACTGGTTGGTGGTCCAGTCCTCAAAGCTCTGCACATCCTTGATCGGGAACAGTTTGTAGCGAAGGTAGCTCGTCATGCAGACGGTCGAGCGCAGGATGCCGAGGTTCCAAAGCGCTTCGAAGGCGCGCAGAGGATAGCTGTAGAACTTACCTTCGTAATAGATGCGGCTCATGCGCGGGCGCTGGATGAAGTCGTCCGGTAGGATCTCGTTCCAAAGATCCACAACCTGCTGCGATTTTGAAAAGAAACGGTGGCCGCCAATGTCAAAGCGATAGCCCTCGTGCTCAACCGTGCGGCTGATGCCGCCGACATAGGTTTCATCCTTCTCGATGATCGCTACGGTTTTGCCTTGTTTCGTCAGCATGTATCCGGCGGTAAGGCCAGCCGGCCCCGCGCCGATAATGGCCACATCTACGTTGAGTATTCCCGCCTGTGGCGTCGGCTCAGTCATCAAGACCCCCAAATCAGATAGCGAGCCGCAGCGCGCGCGGCTGTGTCATGGATGGGAGTGAAGGAAATTGGTTAGCGAGCCGTAAACGTCGGCGCTTAATCGCGTCCAAACCGCCAAAAGTCGGCGATTTTCACGTAGCTTCCCGCTGTTTTTGGATTCAGATCAATCAGAAAGGAGCGCAGGGGCCTGAAGTCGCGCGGCTAGTCGGGCAAAGTCGCCCAGCGTGAAGGTGTCATCAAACACTACGCCAAACTCACGGTCACGCCTCCAACGCACTTTGGCGCGCACTTCGGAAAACTCCGGAACAGGCTCGGCCGCTTCAATGCGCAGGTTCTGTTCGATTGCGAAAAGCTCGTCGCACTCGAAGCGTGCGCCTTGTTGTGACAGGTTGACGATCATCGCGTTGCTTTTCTGCGTCAAGGTAGAGATATGAATGGGAAAACAGACACCAAGGCGAAGACCGCGCTTGGGATAGGCGCTGGCTTCGTTGATCAGGCGCCCCACCTCAACATGGCTGGCAAAGCGGAAACCGACTTCGTTCGCGTCCTGTCGTACTGGTTCCACTTCATAAGAACCGCCGCCAGGCATTTGCAGCTCCAGTTTATCGCCCGAAGGCAGCGCGTGGAAAAGGCGCACACTCACCCCGGTTTCCGATACGTCGCGGATCACGCAGACAAACTCACCATTGGGCGAAACAAGTTTGGCTGCACGGATAAGCAAGGTGAAGCGCGGGGCGGCGCGTTGCTCCGAACCGCCGGGCACGCCGTCGCTATCCCGTGGAACGGAATACGTCTGGGAAAGGGCTGCGTCTTCGATACTCATCGTGTTTCGGGGGAATAGCGTCATCGGCCCAAGCCAAAGCTCCAAACCGACC
>JBCCKJ010000111.1:0-7581 GCA_039027455.1 Pseudomonadota bacterium
ACGGCCTACTCGACGATTGGACCGACATGGCCGAACAGCGTGTGTGGTTTTTGACCTCGCTGCTTGGCTAACGAGGTTAAGCAATTCCTAACGCAAGGGTCCGTTTTCGCTAGGCGAAGGCGGGCCTTTTGCTATCTTGGTGGCATGCGGATCACTCGTCCACCGATCAAGAACGTGACGGCGCTCAACTACGCGAGCGACGAACAGATCGCTGACTTCTTCCATATGCGGCTAACGCAAGCGCTTAAGAAAACGACTGGGCACATCGCGGTCGCAGTGCCGCGCGCGACTACCCCGGATCCGATCCTTACACAGCTATGCGAACGTCCGCTTGAGTGGGAAAGGGTCATGGTTTTTCCGACCGATGACTGCGACGTCGCTGATGAACATGAGGCCTCGGCTTTCGGATCGCTGCGTAGCCTTCTAGAGCCCATGGGTGCCCGCGTTGTTCGCTTGATCGAGGGTATGAACACACCGCATTTGGCCTTGGAGTGGTTGACGATGGGCGAGGACGGCAGCGTCGCATCGCTGTTCCCCAGCGCTGAGCCTGATCCGCGCGATGTGCAGCGGGTTCGCGCAGTGTCGCCCGATGAGATTGCGCCCGATGCCCCGTTTGCGCGACTGACGCTGACCATTCCCGCACTTCTGGATTGCGAGGAAATGGTGTTCGTGATCCGCGGCCAATCCAAGCGTGTGGTGTTCGAAGGAGCGCTGAAAGGTCAGCACGACCTGCCCGTGCGTGCTCTTCTCGAAGCGCGCGAAAACGACGCAGCGATGCCGGTGACGTGCTTCTATTGAACGCGCCGGCGGGCTAGAGATCGGGTATGCCCGATTGGCTCCCAGCCCGCGTTCACCGCGTCTTGCTTCCGTTGGCGTTTCGGGTTCGCCATTATTGGCGTCGATGGCGCAAGAGCCCGTTGGTGGGGTGCGCCGTGGTCATCACGAACCCTGCGGGCGATGTTCTGCTGGTGCGTCATTCATATGGCCCGGATGTCTGGTCGCTTCCCGGTGGCGGTGTCGCTTCGGGGGAAGACCCGGAAGCCGCCGCGCGCCGCGAGGTCCGCGAGGAATTGGGCCTGACGCTCCACAGGCTGCAGGCGCTGGGAGCGTGCGAGGAGGAAATCTCCGGCGCGCCGCACACGTCGCATCTCTTTACGGTCGTGGCCAGCGAAAGACCAAAGCCGGATGAGCGCGAGATTGTCGAGGCGCGCTTTTTCCCTTCCCACTCGCTGCCCGAGCCGCTTGGGAGGGTTACGCGTGGCCGGATTGAGGTGTGGCGCCAGCGGGGACTTGGCCCGGCTCAACGCGCAGACACCTAAAGAAGGGAAAGCTGCGCTTCGTCCGCGTCGGGCGTTTCATCCGCTTCGCCGTTATCCAGATTTGAGAGCGTTAGCCCCATCAACCGGATCGGCATGGGCAAGGGCAGCGCCTCTTCCAGAAGCGCGCGGCTGATCTCCGCAAACTCCGCCTTGTCCTGCACCCAATGCGTCATGGACTTGGCGCGCGTCACGGTTTGAAAATCGGTGTACTTCATCTTCAGCGTAACGGTGCGCCCGCGCGTCGGTTCGCCGTCAGAGCCCGCGTTGACGATCCGATCCCAAACGATGTCGATGATATCTTCCAGCGTCTCGCGCAGTTGCGCGCCGGAGGATCTGTCGTCGGAAAAGGTGCGCTCGCCGCCTACGGACTTGCGAATGCGGTGCGCGCGCACGGGGCGCAAATCAATGCCGCGCGCGGCGCGATAAAGATAATCGCCCATGCTGCGAAAATGCGCGCGCAGGAACTCAATGTCCTTCGCCGCCAAGTCCGCACCGGTTTCGATCCCCAACCGCTTCATCTTCTCTTCAGCCTTGGGCCCCACCCCGTGAAAGCGCCGGATCGGTAGCCCCGCGACGAAATCCGCGCCTTGCCCCGGTTTAATGACGCATAACCCATCGGGCTTGTGCTGATCGCTGGCGAGCTTGGCGAGAAACTTGTTGTAGGAGACCCCGGCGCTGGCGGTCAGCTGGGTCTTGGCCTTGATCTCTTGCCGGATCAGCTCGGCGATGCGAGTCGCGCTACCAATGCCCAGCCGATCCTCGGTCACATCAAGATAGGCCTCATCCAAACTCAGCGGTTCGACATGCGGCGTGTGATGTTCAAAGATCGCGCGGATCTGGCGGCTGGCCTCCTTATAGGCGGCAAACCGGTGCTTTACGAAGATCAGATCGGGGCACCGTCGCTTCGCCGTGACCGAGGGCATCGCGCTTTTGACGCCAAATTTGCGCGCTTCGTAGCTGGCGGCGGCGACCACGCCGCGCCCGCTTGATCCGCCCACGGCCACCGGTTTGCCGCGCAGTTCGGGATTGTCGCGCTGTTCGACGCTCGCAAAGAAGGCGTCCATATCGACATGGATGATCTTGCGCAGGCCGCGCGCCTCTTCCGCCAGTTCCTCCTCGTCCTGTGCCCGATCCGCCATAGCGGAAGCGAAAATAGGAGGTTTCCCCTTGCGAAGAAACCATTCTTGCCGGGGTGTCTTGGAACTTTCGCGTGGATCAGCGATATTGTGCATATGCAAACACACCGGTTGTCCTCAGGCGATCCGTCCGCGGTTGCGCCCGTTCCGGGCACGGCGAACACCGGTGCGCAGCGTAAACGCATGGGCGACACCGAGCTGATCTGGCTGATGGCGCTGCTGATGGCGCTGCAGGCTTTCGGCATTGACGCTATCTTGCCCGCATTGGACGAAGTAGCCGTGGCGTTGAACGCGCCGGGCAACGATCGCCAATTGGTGATTGGCGTCTATCTGCTCACCGCCGGGATCGGCGCGCTGGTGCCGGGCGCTTTGGCGGACCGTTTCGGGCGCCGCCCCATCGTGCTCAGCTCCATCGCGGTCTACATCACGCTTTCAATTGCGAGCGCGATGGTGACCACGTTCAACGAGTTGCTGGCGGTGCGCGCCGCGCAAGGGTTCTTCGGAGCGGGCATTGTCGCGCTCCCGCCCGCGATCATTCGCGACCGTGTGGGTGGTGACAAAATGGCCAAGATGATGAGCCTGATCTTCGTCATCTTCCTGATGGTGCCCGCCATCGCGCCCTCTTTGGGTGAGGCGATCCTGACTATTGGCGATTGGCGCGCGATCTTCCTCGCGATGGCGCTCCAAGGCGTGCTGATCGGCAGCTGGGTCTATTTCCGCTTGCCCGAAAGCCTCGCGACAGAGAACCGCCAACCGATCCGCCCACGCGCCATTGCGCGCAATATGGGCGCTGCGCTCAGCGATAGATCGGTGATCGGCTATGTCATCGGCGGGATGCTGGTGTTCGGCGCGCTGTTCGGCTTCATCAATTCCTCGCAGCAATTGATTTCGGAAGGCTTTGGCCGGCCCGATATCTTCCCGATTGTGTTCGGCGTGTGCGCCGGATCGATGGCGCTCGCGAGCTGGTCCAACTCGCGCATTGTCGAACGGTTCGGCGCGCGCCGCGTGAGCCACACGGCGGTGTTCGCCTTTATCGGCGTCGCGTCGCTGCAAGTGTTCTTCGCGTTTTCGGGCGAAGAGACCCTGTGGGAGTTCGTGCCGCTGATGGCGGTCAACATGGCGCTGCTCGGCTTTATCGGCAGCAATTTCGGCTCGATCGCGATGACGCCGTTCTTCCACATTGCGGGCGCGGCGAGCTCGGCGCAGACCTTTGTGCGTATGACTTCGGCGGCTCTCGTCGGTGCCCTGATCGGGCAAGCGTTTGACGGCACCGCGCGTCCGCTGGCGCTGGCTCTGCTGGCGAGCGGGATTGCGTGTCTGTTGCTGGTTCTGTTCAGCGAGAAAGGCCGGCTGTTCGCACCGCCGCAAGCGGTAAATCGGTATCCGGCGAGTATTCGGAGTTGATTTAGGCTCGCTAACGCTCGCGCCATAGCCACCCGCGCCCTCCACCCTTCCACCCGGAGCCTACCGGGATATCATCCGGGTGGAAGGGTGGAGGGCGCGGGAGGCTATGGTGCCCGGAGGATCACGCCTCTGAACCCAGCTTTCGCCACGCCAGGTCTGCAAATTCGCAGAGCAGCGGGCGCGTGTCGCGCGGGTCGATGATGTCCTCGACGTTGTACCTCTCGGCGCTGCGGAAGGGGCTGGTCACCTTGTTCAGGCGCTCTTTAATCCGTTCCAGCTCCGCCGACGGGTCTTCGGCGGCTTCCAAGTCGGACTTGTAGGCGACCTCCAAGCCGCCCGCGATGGGCAGGCTGCCCCAGTCGCCGCTCGGCCAGCAAAAGCGGTACTGATAGAGTTCCGCGTTGCTCATCGCGCTGCCCGCAATGCCATAGGCGCGGCGCAGGACGACGCTCGCAAGTGGCACAGTCGCGCGATAGATCGCGTTCATCGCCTGCACGCCATAGCGGATCGTGCCCGCCATCTCCGCCTCGCGCCCTATCATAAAGCCGGGATTGTCGACCAAGTGGACGATGGGCAGGCGAAACTGGTCGGCGAGTTTAACGAAGCGTTCGACCTTCTCAGAGGTCTTGGCCTCCCACGATCCACCCAGGAAGCTGGGATCGCTCGCCACCACGGCGACGGGCCAGCCATCGAGCCGCGCCAAAGCGGTGATCGCGGCGCGGCCCCAGTTGCGGCCGATCTCGAACACCGTGCCTTGATCGAGCACCATCTCCATCGCGCGGCGCATCGAATACACCTGCTTGTCGTCACGCGGGACCAGGCTGAGCAGCGCCTCATCGTGCCGGTCCGCCGGATCGTTGCACGCGGCGCGGCGGGCCAACTGGCCGACATGTTCGGGCATGAAGGACAGGAAGTGGCGCGCCCGCGCAAAGGCCTCCGCCTCACTGGCTACCTCATCGTCGATCACGCCGTTACGCGTGTGGATTTCCGACCCGCCCAATGCCTCTTTGGCTTGGCCATGGTCGGAGGGTTGCTCGTAGTCGGAACCCATCGCGGACACGACCGCCGGCCCGGCGGCGAAGATCTGGCTCAGACCTTTGACCATAATCGAATAATGGCTGGCGACCGCGCGCGCCGCGCCAAGCCCGGCGGTGGGGCCGAGCGCGAGGGCGACCACGGGCACCTCTTCGAGATTGCGCACCACCTTGTCCCAACCCGGCGTTGCGGGAATGTAGGTCGCGCCGATCATCTCAAGCGTCTTGACGCTGCCGCCGCCGCCCGTGCCGTCGATCATGCGGATGATCGGCATTCGGTATTCGGCGGCCATCTGTTCGGCTTGCAGCATCTTGCGTGCAATCCCGGCGTCCGCCGCGCCGCCGCGAATGGTGAAGTCGTCCGCGGTGGCGACGACCGGGCGGCCGTTGACCGTCGCCTTGCCGAACAGGAACGGCGCAGGCGTCAGCCCGGTGAGATCGCCGTTTTCGTCATACGCGCCTTTGCCTGCGATCTTGCCGACCTCGCGGAACGAGCCCGGATCGCAGATCGCCGCGAGCCGCGCGCGCGCGTCCATCTTGCCCCGGCCATGCTGGCGCGCGACCTTGTCGGCCCCGCCCATCTGTTCGGCGAGCGCCTCGCGTGCGCGCAGTTCTTCGAGTTCTTTTTCCCAGCTCATCCCAATCCCGTCATGCTGAACTTGTTTCAGCATCCATTCCTCCGCATCGAGCCGAGGTGCATGGGACGAAATGGACCCTGAAACAAGTTCAGGGTGACGAGAATGAAGAGTCAGCCCTGATCCGTAGGCTCCACCACGCCCGGTTCAACAACACAAAGCACCGCTTCGACCTGCACCTGCCCGCCTTCGGAGGCCTCAAGGCCTGTGACGGTCCCATCAAAGGGCGCGGTTAGCGCGTGTTCCATTTTCATGGCCTCGAGCACCATGAGGCGCTGCCCCGCGGTGACCGCATCGCCATCGGTTACATCGACCGCGATGACCTTGCCCGGCATGGGAGCGAGGATCGCGCCGTCTGCGGCGGAGGTGGTTCCTGAGCCTCTGGTTGATCGGTCGAACTGGAACGCGGCGCCGTGTAAGAATACGAGTACCTTTTCTTCATCAGTGTAGCCGGTTGCGTCTCCGAGGCCTACGGATGGCGAAATGGTCTTAGTCTCGCCTTGGTGCCTCAGGGTAATGGTTCGCTTCGGCTCAGCGTTAAGACGGAAGCCAATCGGAGTGGTCTCGTCGGCTTCTGGATACTCGAGCGCAAAGTCACTCGCGGTTTCCCAGATAGCCGCATCGGCGACGGGATCGACTACTAGCGTTTCGATCCGTTCCTCAATGAAGCTTGTAGTTAGCTTCCCAGCAGCAAAGTCTGGATCGTCTAGGCACTCGTAAATGAAGCTGCCGTTCGTGCGAACAGGCCACACTTCAATACCGTCAATAATTTTGCAAAGGCCTCTAATAGCTTCATTTCGGTCCGCGCCCCGCATGATGACCTTGGCAATCATAGGGTCGTAGAACGGCGTAACGGCGTCACCTTCTTCGACTCCAGCATCGAACCTCTGGCGCTCGTCTTCGTCGACCCAAGGAGTCCAGAGGTGCTCCAACCGCCCCGTGCTCGGCAAGAAGCCCTTGGCGGGATCTTCCGCATAGAGGCGCGCCTCAATCGCCCATCCGTCAATCGAAAGCTCTTCCTGCTTCAGCGGGATTGGCTCGCCGCTGGCGACCCTCAGCTGCCACTCGACCAAGTCCACCCCGGTGATCTCTTCGGTCACGGGGTGCTCAACCTGCAAACGTGTGTTCATCTCCATAAAGAAGATGCGGTCGGCGCGCAGGCCTTCGCTGGCGTCGGCAATAAATTCGATCGTGCCCGCGCCTTCGTAGTCAACCGCTTTGGCGGCGCGCACGGCGGCGGCGCAGATTTCTTCACGGGTGACCTCGTCCATGCCGGGGGCGGGGGCTTCCTCGATCACCTTCTGATGGCGGCGCTGCAGCGAGCAATCGCGCTCGAACAGGTGGACGACGTTGCCGTGGCTGTCGCCGAAGACCTGCACTTCGATATGGCGCGGGGAGGTGATCCATTTCTCCAGCAGCACTTCATCGTTGCCAAAAGAGGCCCTGGCTTCGCGCTGGCAGCTTTCGAGGCTGGCGGCAAAGTCGGCCGGGTCATCCACCTTGCGCATGCCCTTACCGCCGCCGCCCGCGACCGCTTTGATCAGGACGGGATAGCCGATAGCGTCGGCCTCTTTGGTCAGCCGTTCCAGCGACTGGTCCTCGCCGAGATAGCCCGGCGTCACCGGCACCCCGGCGGCCATCATCCGCTCCTTGGCGGCGTCTTTGAGGCCCATCGCTTCGATGCTGACGGGTTTGGGTCCGACCCAGATCAGGCCAGCGTCGATCACCGCCTGCGCGAACGCGGCGTTCTCCGACAAGAATCCGTAGCCCGGATGGATCGCCTCCGCGCCTATTTCCTTGGCCGCCGCGATGATTTTCTCGCCCACGAGATAGCTCTCGGCGGCGGGGGAGGGGCCGATATGGACGGCCTCGTCCGCCGTGCGCGTGTGCAGCGCCTTGGCGTCGGCGTCCGAATAAACCGCGACGGTGGCGATGCCCATGGCGCGCGCGGTGCGCATGATGCGGCACGCAATCTCGCCGCGATTGGCGATGAGGAGTTTGGTGATCATTGGCTCACCGCTTCCCATTCCACTGTCCCGTCCTCATGCACCGT
>JBCCKJ010000112.1:0-7560 GCA_039027455.1 Pseudomonadota bacterium
ACGGTCGCGTTGGCGTCGAGCAAAAGCTGCGCCATCGGTTTGCCAACAATATTGGAACGGCCAACAACCACCGCATCCAGACCCGAAAGATCACCCAACTGATCGGTCAAAAGCATCAGACATCCCAGCGGGGTACAGGGCACAAAGCCCGATTGGCCGACCGAAAGCCTACCCGCGTTGATCACGTGGAAGCCATCCACGTCTTTGTCCGGACTGATCGACGCGATGACGCTTTGTTCGTCGAGATGATCCGGCAGCGGAAGCTGCACGAGAATACCATCAACCGCCGGATCGGTGTTGAGCTTCTCGACCAGCGCAAGCAAATCCGCCTCACTCGTATCAGCGGGCAGGCGATGCTCAAAGCTGTTCATGTTGGCCGCGACGGTCGCCTTGCCTTTGCTGCGGACATAGACTTGGCTCGCGGCGTCTTCGCCCACCAGCACGACAGCCAATCCGGGCTTGCGACCCGCTTGCTTTTCAAAGCTGAGCGCAGCTTCGCCTACCCGCTCGCGCAAGGCTGCAGCAAAAGCTTTGCCGTCAATACGTGTCGCTGTCACAGAGGTTTTATCCGGTTATGGCGGCTCTAAGGACGATGAGAATGGCGTTCATCCCCAAAATCAGGACGATGGGGGAGAAATCGATGGCGCCGGTGTCGGGCATGATCCGGCGTACCGGGCGCAATATCGGATCAAGGATCAGGCCAATCGAGTTGTAGACCTGCATCAGGAATTGGTTGGACTGGTTCACCACATTGAAAGCGAACAACAAGCCAATCACAAACTGGACAATGATCAACATCACGAAGACGTTTACGATCATCGCGATGATCTCATAGAGTGCGAACAAGCCAGCCATAAATCTCAATCCTTAGTCGAAAGCGCGCAGCGTGTGGCGCTATCGTCCCTGCCGTATTATGTAACTAATACGGCTTTGCGTTTGGTCAAGGCGTAGCAGGCCGTTTAGGCTCGCACCAGAGTGCCAGCGCCGCTGGCGGTGAAGAACTCCAGCAGCATCGCATGGGGCACACGGCCATCAAGAACAACGGCGGCTTCGCAGCCCGCCTCCACCGCGTTTACACAAGTTTCGAGCTTGGGCACCATCCCACCCGTGATGACGCCGTCACTGCGCAGCTTGGCGATGTCTGATGGGCTCAAATCCGTCAGTAATTCGCCGTCTTTGCCGAGCACGCCAGGCACATCTGTCAGCAAGAAAAGGCGTGCTGCGCCCAGTTCGGCTGCAATGGCGCCCGCCATTGTGTCCGCGTTGATGTTGTAAGTCTGTCCGTCATCGCCCGCAGCAATAGGCGCGATCACAGGAATCATCCCGGCGGCCACTGCGGTGTCGATTACATTGGTGTCCACTTGCGCGGGTTCGCCGACAAAGCCGAGGTCCACAGCCTGTTCGATCAGGCTCTCCGGGTCGCGCTTGGTGCGCGTGACCTTGCGCGCCGTAACCAATCCGCCATCTTTTCCAGACACCCCGATCGCCTTGCCGCCCGCGCTGGCCAGCCAGCCGACCAATTGCTTGTTGATCGCGCCGGACAGAACCATTTCCGCAATCTTCGCGGTCGCCTCATCGGTGACGCGCAAGCCATCGACAAAGGTGCTTTCGACGCCAAGGCGTTGCAGCATGTCCCCGATCTGCGGGCCACCACCGTGCACGACCACGGGGTTAATCCCAACCGCTTTGAGCAGGACAATGTCTTCGGCAAAATCGCGCGCGGCGCGTTCGTCCCCCATGGCGTGGCCGCCATACTTCACCACGAAAGTACGCCCAGCGTAGGATTGGAAATAGGGCAGCGCCTCAATCAGCACAGCCGCCTTTTCGTGCGCCGTACGGCCCAGATTTTCAGTCTCAGAGGCAGGTGTCACAACGATTGGTATCCTCAATTCGCCAGCGCAGAGCGCCTAGCGCGTTGTTGGCCGATAGGAAAGCACGGCGCACCAGAGCTCGCGTGTGACCTGCATATTTTGCACTTGGCACCGTAACCAATCAGGTGTTCATTGCGAAGCAGTCTCAGGAACGCGAGCTCGAGACGCGTTCCTGAGTCGAATGGACAGGAGGAAATGGTATGAACACATCACGTCTTTCGGGCACGATTGCCCTCGCCGCTGCCGCTGGCCTAGCCGCGGCTTGCTCTGGCGGAGCGGAAGCTACCGGTGAAACCGCGGCCGCCAGCACCGAAGAAGAAGCTCTGGCCGCCGCCGGCGGTGGCGAGAAAGAAAAATGCTTCGGCGTTAGCCTCGCGGGTAAGAACGATTGCGCCGCCGGCCCCGGCACAAGCTGCGCGGGCACCAGCACGGTCGATTACCAGGGCAACGCGTGGACATATGTCGACGCGGGCACGTGCGAAACGATTGAGCGCGGCGACGGCACGTTCGGTTCGCTGAGCGAAATCGCCGCGTAAACCGAGCAGACCGCAAAATCTGAAGGGGCCGTCGGATGCAAGTTCGGCGGTCTTTTCGTATGCGGATGGGAATTGGGCGTGGGCGTGCTAAGTTCGCTGGTGGATGCCCCGCTCCCGCTTCACCCCTCGCTTTCGCACATCGGGCGCGCCCAAGCGCTCGGGTCTCCTGAGTTGGTGGAACCTGTGGCGAGTCCCCACTCTGGTCACGATTGTCGCGGCGATATGGTGGTTCGGCGTTCGCCCCATCACCGAAGAGCAAGGCTGGACCCCCGTTACCGACACACCGTTCAGTCTGTGCGGCGAAGGCGTGCGGACGGTGGGCTGCGTGATCGATGGAGACACTCTCCTGATCTCCGAAGGCGGGCAGCGGCCACGACGCATCCGACTGACCGGATTTGACGCGCCCGAACTCAACGGATCGTGCGAGACCGAACGCGCGCTCGCCCGGCAGGCGCGCCGCCGTTTGCTGGATTGGATCGAGCTTGGCCCGTTTGAATGGAACGGCGCCAAGGACCCTCCTTACGATCAATATGGCCGCGAATTGCGCGCGCTTCGCAGAATGTCCGCCGAGGGGAAGCGCGAATATCTAGCCGACGCGATGATCGAAGCGGGCCTAGCCGAGAGCGGAGGTTGGGACGCGGGCGCAGTCGATTGGTGTCGCTAGAAGCCCGCCAGTTGCCTCATCAATAGGGGTTCAGCCCAAACCCGCGCCGTTGCAGCTCCGCGTGCGCGACCGTTCCGCTGGGCGCCATCTTCACCCCTTCGATCAGGTCCGCGTTGCCCACGCCGTGATATGTCGCCGCGACCCCGCACACCCAAATCTCCGCACCACGCGCGAGCAGTTTTTCAACGACGCTCTTGTTCGGATTGCCGCTGAACTCGACAAACTGCGTGTCGTATTTCGCTTTATAGCGCGCGTCGGAGGCGACATCGAACACCGCGGGTCCGTGCACCACGATCGCCACTTTCACCTGCGAAGACGCGACGCCCGCTTCCTCCATGGCGCGCGCGAAGCGGAGCGCGGTTTGCATCGGGCCGTTGAGCTTTCCCGCTTCGCCCTCATAGGCGTCAAAGCTGTGCTTCCATTCGCCGTCGGAGGGTAGGTCCATCTCGCTTTCGACCACGATGTCGGATGTGTCTTGCGCCTGCGCCGCCATGGGCATGGCCCACGTAAAGGCGAGCGCGGCTGAGCCCATACGAAAGGCTCGGGCGAGTGGTGCGGTGTTCATTGCATTCCCCTTGATGTGCTTGCGCTGAGCTACCTGCCCGAACGCGGCGCGTTAGGAAAGCGCGCGGCAAAGCGCCAGCGGTGCATCGCCTCGTGCACCGCTGGGGAGGCTGGGGGATAGTGGCCGGTTGGCCCGGCTCTGTGATCGGTTTGGATGCACCGCAGTCAGATGGGACGCGCAGCCCGGCGTTTGGCGCGGACCGCCCGTCGCAGGGCGAACACCGCGCCCACAGCGGCGAGGCGCGCCACACGCCGGCGCATTCGCTTGCGTCGGCGGAGGCGCATCGCCCTCACGCCATTACCCGCGCGGGTTGATCGTTCGCCGCCGGCGGCATGGAGCCGAAGTTGAACTGCGCTTCGGCCTCTTCGATGATCGCCGCGATCTCATCCAGCAGCGCGAGGCGTTGGCGGCGCAGGCGCGTCAGATAGAGGTCCGACGTTTTCTCGACCTCGCACTCAATCCGGTGGATCGCGCGGTTCAACGCGTGATACCGCTCCGCCAGATTGCAAAAGTGCGGGTCCGCCAGCTTCAGCATGTGCAGCACGCGCGCGTCGTGCGGAAACTGATCGTGCAATTCGTGCGGCGTGTGGGCGGACATATCGGCGCTCTCCTTCTTTGGATGGAGCGTGACTGTGCGCCCCCGCCACCAACGAGTCTTTGACGTCGATCAAAGCCCCTCGATTTCCGCCGCGAGCGCCGCGTAGTCGGCGTGGCCCGTGGCGGGCGCGATCCGCTCGGCCCAAAGCGCGTCAATCTTTTCGCCGACCGAGGCGGGCAAGGCGTCCGACCGGCTGCCCGCCGCCTGCACTTTCGAGGAATCCGCGTCCGCCGCGATCCCGCATTTGGCTTCCAGCACCGCGCACATCATCGCGTCGTCAAAGCGATCTTTGTGTTCGACCATGAAGTCGCGGCTCGTGCGATCCAGCACCAGAGCCTCCGCCGCCGGGGTCAGCTCCACCCCGATAAACGCCGCCATCCGCCGGATCGCCGCCTCGCGGTTCTTCGCCGCCCAGCGATAGTTCAGCAGCAGCGTGTCCGGCTCCGAGCGCCGCGCGTACCAGCTCAAGAGATGCGTCGCGTAGTCGCAGCCCCCCGGCCCGCCGCGCAGCCAGAGCGGCCAGAAATCCTCCATCGAGACGCTGTCGCGCTTCAGCTGCCAGCCGTTGAAGAAGCGGTAGAGCGAGACGTAGGTCTCCTTGGGATCGCGCAGTGTCACCACATACCGCTCCCCCGCCGGAAGCCGTTCGTATTCGCGGTGCGATTTGAAGCCGCGCGGGGCGGCGCGCTGGGGCGCGGTCATGTCGAAATCGAGCATATAGGCCGTGTCCTCCCACGGCACGACGCGGCTGATATCGTCAAAGTCCATGTCCCCGCCCTCATGCGCGGTGCGGATTTGATGGAACATTTGCTGCATCATGGTGGTGCCGCTTTTGGCCCAGCTGGTGATGAAGACATCGCGCGGCGTTCCCTCAGGCCGCGCTTCGTAGGGGCGGAAGTTGGGCTTATCGCCCGAGGCCGCCATCCCCATCACCGCGCCAAAACTCTCGACGCTGGTCGCCTGCCCGATGAACTCGCTCATATCCGTGCCTTCCCCAAAGCGCGCCCTAGCCTGTCGTGTGCAAGACACTGTGTAGGATAGCGAGGCAAAAGTGACAAAAGTGACACCGTGTCACTTTTACCTGCGCTGATTTTCTCGTTTTCCAGCAGAGGGTTAAGCGCAGACGCGCCAAGTGGACGGACAGAGGGCGGAGCGCGAAAATCGGCCGGGAAGAGGGATAAAAAGCCATGCGGCGCAGTAGCGCAGGGGCGGCGGCGTAGGAAAGGTGGAGGTGGGTGGGGCCTACCTACCCGCCCGTCATCCCGGACCCCGAGCCGGGATTCAGAGCGGATCGGCGGTTAGTTGAGATGCTCTCGCATAGAAAGCTCCTGTGTTGGACAACTAGGCGGCACACGCAATTGCTATGAGGCGAAGCTCTTCAATCCAAAATTCGATGTTCCTTCGCCCATCAGGCCGTAGGAAATTTATGATGCGATACGCATTGTAGTTCATAAGTTTGTTGTAGGCTGAGTGCGCACCCAAAGTATCCCTGCAATCAGAGCGACGGTGGCAGAAGTAATTTCTAACCGTATTTACGAAAGGTGCCGGCGAGTTCACGGAAAAAAGGGCAGACTGAATTTGACGGCTTTTGGCAGACGAGCATTTTTTCTCAGCATTGACTGTTTCTTTTGCAGCATGCCAGCGTGGTTCAAACCCATTCCGATTGCGGACCAAGCGAAGCACAGATTTTCTAGAAAGTCGATTCACAGGGACCACAGGTGAACCGGACATATCTTTCGCTAGCCCAGAAGCATTGTCGATCACTAACTCGCGGCAGAAGTTGGCCCAAACATCGTTGAGATCAATGATACAAAAGGCGGCATTGCTCTGATCGGGAATCGAAGCAGTCGATTGCCATTGCGAGGGAACAACAGGACAAGGAGCGCTTTCGAGTATCTTCTGCGTGTCACGCAGAAAATTCTTAGCCGCTCGGGCACTCATCAATCGTCAGAAAGTGCTGCGACGAAATGAGGAAACCTGATCTTTCTACTCGATATTCGCTGAGTCGATGATGTTGAAGCGTTCCAGAATTCGGCGAGGTCCTCAGGTTCCTCTTCCGCCTCAATAGCGACTGCCAGATCATTCAACCGAGCGCGAACGGCATTCAAATCATCAGCAACGGTCGCGTCCTCATCGAATTGATCTTCCTCTAGCGCTCCTTGGGGAATTCCAATCCGGCAATGCGCAACTGCCGCAAAGAGGATTAGAAAGTGAGCGGGTCGCAGAAGAGCGGTGCCTTCGATGCCTTCGAGAATATTCTCACTAATCCAGTCAATGACACTGTCGAATTTCTCTTCAACCTCTTCGCGATCGAAGTCATCATCATCGTAAAGGGTATAGATTTTACGGACGTTAGGTTGGCCGCCATCTTGAATGCCCCGCAGCAGAACACCGTAAAGCTCTGCTACGAATGATGTGTGATACATCCGTACCATGCGGCCTTTGCTAAATAGCCCTGTCTCCTCCCAGAATGAATAAAGGTCGTTAGCCTTTTCGTGGGCGGACCACTTAAAATCGCCTTGAAACTCAGCGTGACGAAGTTCGGGCGCGTTGAGCTTTACGTTGTATGAATTGAGCCTAGCGAAGATTTCAAGAACTAATTGGTCGTCGGCATTTGCCAAGTGATCAACAGATAGCGCGTATTGAAGAAATTGATCCTTTTCATCGTCTGTTAGCGTGGAGAATTTCTTTCCCGCATATTCCTTTGCTCGACTACTGAGAGTTATCTTGTCAGCAGCGAAGTCGATGATGGCGCGTAACCGCTGTTGGCCGTCAACCACCTCTCGGCGAGTGCGCCTGCTGTCACGATCTATTAGCGACCGCATGTAGATTTTTGGGACAGGAAGATCACGAAGGATCGTGTCGATCAGCATGGTCCTAGCAGCCGCAGACCAAACAGAACCGCGTTGAAATTCTCGGTTTATCAGCAATGCCTTGTTGTCATGCCATTCAAGAAAATCGGAGACGCGGAACTGTTCTAGCACTCAATCTACTCCGCCGCTTGAACGTCCCCGAACATGTCCGGGCCGCCGTCGGCCTCGCAGTCTTCGTTGACCGCTTTGGCCTTCTGGCGCTTGTCGAAGCTGGACCACACGGTGTTCCAGTCGCCGGTGGTGGCGCCCTTCGAATACTCGGTCGCGCGGGTTTCGAAGAAGTTGGCGTGCTCCACGCCGTTCAGCAGCGGAGTGAGCCAGGGCAGCGGGTGATCTTCGATCAGGTAGATCGGCTGCAGGTTCAGCTGCTTCAAACGCCAATCGGCGATGTAGCGGATGTATTTCTTGATATCGTTGGGGCGCATGCCTTCGACCGGGCCCATCTCGAACGCG
>JBCCKJ010000113.1:0-7555 GCA_039027455.1 Pseudomonadota bacterium
CCGAATCCATCGTCGTCACCGGCTATCTCCAGGCCGATGGCAGCTGGAAGCTGGTGTCTTGAAGTCCGCAGGGGCGCACCAGCCCGCCAGCCTCGGGCCTCTCGATCCGCGGGGGATTGAGAGGCCCGTTTCGTTTCGATCTCTCAACCGTCCTGGACGAACGCCTTGACCGCGGCTGTGTTGGACCGGCTCACTGGCAGACGCACACCGTTATGCAGCTCCACCCCCAAACCGCTATCTCCCTTTACAACATCGTGAATTCCAACCCGCGCGACCCAGTGTGAACGGTGTATCTGGATCCCATCGCTGGCCGAAAGCCGCTCGACGGCGTCGCTCAGCCGCATGAGCACCAGATCGTCGGCCACTTCGGTGTAAATGCGAAGATAATGAAGCTCGGAACTGATCGCCCATAATTGCCCGCGCTTCGGCATATCAAGTTTGCCGATCAACCAGTCTTCAGCGCTCTCTTCAGTCGCTGGCTCGGCTTCCACCGCATCAAGGCGCTGGCCAGCGTCCGACTGCTCTGAGTTCGCGGCGGCCATTTGAGTCGCCGGTGGTTCAAGGCGGCCGGCAAACCAGCGCCAATTAAAGGCCACAAACAGCGGCCCCATGATCGCGACCAACCGCCAATAAACCGCGAGGAAATACTGCCCGAGGAACGCGATCAATTCCCCCCGGTCATCGCCCGGAGCGTTCGGCGCGATCATCGAGCCTGACAGCCAATTGAGTGTCGGAACCACCAGCGAGACCAGCCCCACGCTAAAGAGGATAGTCGCCAGAAAACTGATGCCGAGTTGGATGGGCGTGCGCGCCTTGGCGCAGAGCCACACTTGCACACCAAAAAGCAGCGGAAAGCCGAGTAACCCCGTTACAAGACTGGATCGCATCAGCGCGGTGATCATCTCTCGTGACCAATCGGTCTCGCTTGCCACCCTCACAAGGATCAGGATTGCCGTGGCGCCTAGGACGCCAATCGCCAACTGTCTGAGCGCCCCCGAACCCCGCTTCTCCTGCTGCACTGACATTTACCGATCCCCATTACGCTGGCGATGTATGGCTGAGGTCGCTCGGTGCACGCAAGACGTTCGCCCAGCCCCATTAACAAGAGGCAAAGCAAAGGCTCGGTCGGCCTATCCCGCGTCGGCAGTGCGGACCAGCTCGACCAAGGCGTCGCTGGGTATCGGTGGCGAGCGGAGGAACCCTTGCCAGAAGTGGCACCCTTCGGATTGGACTGCGGTCAATTGTGTTTCGCTTTCTATCCCCTCAGCGCAGATGTCTAGCTCAAGCGCGCGGCCCAGCTGGACCATAGCGCGAAACACGGCCAGCGCCTTGGCGTCGTCCGGCACATGATCGACCATGATCTTGTCGAGCTTGATCATGTCCAGAGGCAGTTCGCGCAGATAGCGAAAGTTGCAAAAGCCTGCGCCAAAATCGTCGAGCGCGATGCGAACTCCCAGATCACCCAGCGCCGTCAGCGCGCTGGCCGCCTGTTCCAGATTGCCCAGAAGGAGGGTTTCGGTGACTTCTAGAGTCAAGCGGTTCGGCGCGAGCGCGCTTTGCTCGATCAGGCTTGAAAAATCATCGGCAAAATGCGGATCAACCAGTTCATCGGGCAGGATATTGAGAGACAGCTTAAGCTGGACGGGCCAGCTAGCCGCCTCTTCCAGCGCTCTGGATGCGACATGCCTCGAGACGACCCTCAACAACTTGGCATGTTCAGCGGCGGCAAACAGTTCATTGGCGCCAAGAACGCCTAACGCCGGATGCCGCCAGCGCGCCAGGGCTTCCGCACCAATCACAGCGCCTGTGCGGCATGAGAACTGCGGCTGAAAGAGCACCTCGATTTCGCCTTCGTCAAGCGCGCGAAGGAGCTCGCTTTCAATAGCGTCGGCTCTCATCCCCGCGATGGACCCGCCCAGATCTTCAGCTCTCTTGTTAGGCGTAAAGGAGCGATCTGCAATCGAAAGAGAAGTCATCGCGCATCCCGTAGGCTTGCACAGCGCCTAACGGTGCACCAATTGCAATCCGACCGAAATTGGAACATCAGGCTCAGTCTTGGACCTTGTGCGCGATTGGCCGCGATCTTTTTGGGGAAAAGCCTATTATGGCGACTATGCAAACCTCTCAGGCGAAATCTGGATCGACGTCCAACGATCTCGGTTTTGCGCAGGGCGAGGACGAAAGTCGTTCGTATGATCGGATAGCCATAGTCGCCTCGGATACAGAGCGCGCGCAGGAGGCGTTGGCACACCTTTCCGCGCAGGGCGATTGGGTTCCCATCGAAGAGGCAGACGCGGTTGTCGTTTTGGGCGGCGATGGATTCATGTTGCAGACGCTGCACACTATGCTCGACGCGGGGCGGATCGTGCCAGCCTACGGGATGAACTTGGGCACAGTCGGTTTCTTAATGAACCGCTACGACAAACGCGCATCGATCCGAAAGCGGCTCGAACGCACGCGGAGCAAGGCCATCGCGCCTTTGAAAGTGCACGCGACGACGCAAAACGGGGAAAGCCACACTCTCTGGGCGATCAACGAGGTGTCGTTGCTGCGTGAAACTCGCCAAACGGCTTGGATCGAGGTGACCGTCGGCAGCCGGGTGCGGATCAAGCAATTGGTGGGCGATGGCGTGTTGGTGGCGACCCCGGCCGGTTCAACCGCGTACAACCTTTCCGCCAACGGTCCGATTTTGCCCTTCGGCAGCGAGATGCTGGCCCTCACGCCGATCAGCCCCTTTCGCCCGCGTCGCTGGAAAGGAGCCATCCTTCCCGATCGAATGAATATCGGTCTGCGGGTGTTAGATCCCGAGAAACGGCCCGTTTCCGCGGTGGCGGACCAGAAGGAATTGCGCGACGTCGCCGAAGTCACGCTGGCTATCCAGCACGAAACCGAGCTTGAGCTGCTGTTTGACCCGGGCCAATCGCTCGAAGAGCGTATTGTCTCAGAGCAATTTGTCACCGAGTGAAGCCGCCGGGAAGACCGCCGCCAATCAACGCGAGATACGCCGAAGCATAAGTGTACAAAGGCTCTTGCCAATTCTATCCGCCAACCATATACGCGCGCTTCCGCACACGGAGAGAAACCCGTTCGTGCTGCTCCCCGATAGCTCAGCGGTAGAGTAGGTGACTGTTAATCACTTGGTCGTTGGTTCGAATCCAACTCGGGGAGCCATTTTTCAAAGACTTAGTTGATACCTAGAATTATCAAGGTAACGCATAGGTAGCGAAGGTTTTGGCATCCGACCCCCAGCCTCCCGCCAAGCACCATTACTTACCGAAGTGGTATCTAGATCGGTGGGCTATCGATGGAGAGGTCACAGCCTTTAGGCGGGTCGGGCCAAAGCGAGAGCTTTACTCAAGCCAAAAGAGCCCAGCGGCCATCGGCTATGAGCGCAATCTTTACACCATCCCCGACAAAGAGCCTAGTTTGGCCGCAAGGATCGAGACTGAATTTCTGCAGGCGATCGATAATCGTGGTGCGCAAGCTGTGGCGATGGCTGAGAACAACTTGGCAGCGGGTCCGCACGATAAGGCAGGGCTTGTCCAGTTCCTGCTCTCGTTGATGCATCGAACGCCAGATAGGATCGACCACCTAGAAACTCGGCTCACAAGAATGCTATCTGATAAGCCAGAGTTTGCCGATGCAGACCCCGCGATATTTCGCCATGCGGCACTCAACGTCTTTGCCGACTTGGTTCAATCCGAAGTGGTGCTAAATAGGCTGAGTGAGCTCCGAACGTTCGTCGTCACGCTACATGAAAGCGGGCGCGATCTAGTAACGGGCGACCGCCCACTAGTTGTTTCGGGAAGACTCGATCACAAAGACGCTTTTGTCATTTTGCCGATCGGTCCCCGCAGGATGCTAATGCTCGCCGAGAACGAAAACCTTGTTCAACGCCTTGCTGGCCGCGAGGCGAAGGTGCTCTCAGGTGCTATGAATGATGCGGTCGTTGTTCAGGCCACGAACCTAGTCATTGCTCGTAACGAGAATCCTCGCAGGTTTGTTGACAACCGCCTTGGCGTCGAAAGCGCGCGACGTGGCAGGCCATTAAATCCCGAAACAGGTTTAGTTCATTGGGCGATGTAACGCCTGGCCGCGGACTCCAGCGTGCCAGCTCAATAGTGCGTACACACAGGCTGCACATGCGCGCCACGTCTTCCGCAATTCGAGCACTTCAACGCGTGCTCAAGATCCTCTAGCCGGTGGTGACGCCTAGGAACCCGCGTCATTATCAGCGCAGCGTCAACCGTTACTCGATGCCCGCAAGTTTCTGCCAGGCAGGTTATGCGCAGATCGTAACCTGAGCGCGCCAAATCGGACAGTGAATCAAGCTTTCCTCGCCCCATTGCTCAATTGGAACATTAAGGGAACATAGGTCAAGCGTAAGTCACGACGCCCTCGCCCATGTAACCTGCCATCCCTTCGCGCACCGTCGGCCAGTTATCCGCAGCTGCGGTCCCGGTTGGATCGGGCAGCACCGCAACTAGCGAAAGCTCGACACGCTCTCGCGTGACTTTAGCGTGCATGATGTTGCCAGCCACGGGCTGCGCGCTATCGAAATCCAGAGGCTCTAGCGCTTGCGTCTCGATAATGTGGAGCATGCCGTCAGGATCGGCTCCAGCACGCTCGGAAGCGGCATGGATGGCTTCGCTTTCGCCACTCACGATCTTGCGAGTCTCTAGCGGTTCAAACGCGGGGTATCCCACTGTGGGCTTGTCAGCGATCAGCGTTAGCCGTGGGCGATCATCAAAAGAGGCGATCAGTACACGCTCCCCGCCAGCACACGATTGCTCGCTTGCCGTAGGCGTTTTCAGCGCCCCTACAACGGCCTCGACAAGCGCGGGATAGGTTGAAGGCTTTGACGCCGCCAGCCCTTGCGTAACGCGGTCGCCAACATCCGACATACCGCTATGTACAAAGGCAAACGGGAAGCTATCGCTAACCAGAAGCTTAGCATCGTGATAGCGAAACTGGCCGTCGAACCCATAGCAAGCCGTGTCGCTCCAAAGGTAAGCCGCATCGTCTGTTCTTAGTCCGTTTTGAAGTGTCATTGATTAGCCTTTCAGGGCGGTGCGAGGGTTATCAATCTGGTCGAACCCCGAGCGCGGGGAGTTGGGGCGGTGATTTGAGCGCCAACCGAAGCCACGCCACTAGTGATTGTTGCTGCGCTGCTTATCGTTGCTGCGGCCTTGGCCCCGATAACCCCGGCTGCACCAAGCCCCGTCGCCACGAGTGCGGCTGTGCCAGCAATGACCGCAACAGTTCTTAAGGTTCGGCTCATAGCTTCCAAGCTCCTAGACAGGCTTTGTATCCGTCACTCCCCACCCTCATGTACCGACAGTCTGGCGCATCCTGGTGCCAGCCAAGAAAAGCCCGCAATTGTCCGTAGATCATCAGGGATTCAAAGCCGTCCTCGCCCGGAAACGCCGCAATATCTCCTTGCGTCATCATCGCGAGCGGGATGCGCTCAAAGTAGCTATCCATGAGCTCTGGCAGCGTATCGAAGCCTTGCTCCTTTAAGACGCGTTTTGCCGACAAGGCCGACCGAAAGCGCGGAACCATTCTGATGTTGTGCCCCATTTTGGAGGCGTGGTAGCGCATAAGGTGGATACAAGTGGCTGCCTTCTTCCAATCAAATGGTTTTCCCTGAAAGCGGGCCTGCGTCTTCTGGACCGCTGCAACGCGGCGCTGGATCTCTTTCACGCTAGACCCGCTTTCTCGCGAATCAGCGCCCTAAGATATTCGGAAACGGAACAGCCAGCCGCTTGGGCCTTGGCTTCGAGGGCCTGCACCAAAATAGGAGCGGCTCGGAAGGCTACAATCTCAGTCTGCATGTCACTCCCTTCTGTCATCTCGACGATGGGTTTCTAAGCACTCACAATATGGAGGTGAGTGTAGCACAGAGTTAGTTGTTTTGCAAGTGTTCAACAGGCCTTTCCTGCAGGCCTCGTTCTGGGTACGTTCTCGCCGTGAATAGACGCACCACACCAGCCGCGCAGCGAGACGATGATGCCTTTCCAATTCGAGTTAAGTTGAGGGTACCGCCAGATGGACTAGGACGGCTGGCGAACGACATTCCCGCATGGCTGCACGCAAATCTAGCGCCAGGAGCATTCGCTACACACAGCGCCCGCGCAATCGGCGGGAGCGCGATGGCGGTTTACTTTTTGCGGATTGAGGACGCTCAGTTGTTCCTAAAGAGGTTTCCGGATGCTGAGCTGGCGGTCGCGGCAGCTTTTGGTGCCGCGCGTACCGGCAATTAGTGGCCTACTTTGGGAGTGAGAGCGGACATAGCCATTTGCCGTATTACCGCGGCTTGCGACATCCGAAGCCAACGTCCTGGATGATTGCATAGTCCTGATTTGGAGGTAGTCTGAGGCGCAGGGGGAAATCTTCGTTGGATCAGACACAGATCAAAGGAAAAAGCCTAACCAAGGCCGCATTGTTCGGAGAGTTCCGGATGGAGGCACCCGATGGCGACACCGTTGCTCTGACCAATCGCCGCGCCAGCCTTTTGTTTGCGATCCTGTTTCTTGAGCCTGAGCATTCGATGGATCGCGAGGCTTTGGCGAAATTGCTTTGGGCCGACCGATTTCTGCCGCAAGCCAAGGCCAGCCTTCGGCAATGTTTGCTCGAACTCAAGAGCAAACTTGAAGCGCACGGAATTGATGCGCTCGCGGTTTCACGCTCGTCCGTCGCGTTGAAACCCGAATCCTTGCGCACGGACCTAGGTGCACTCGAAACCGCACTTTCGGCATCGGAAACGGATCAACTGCTCGACCAGTTGCTGGCCATTGGCAATCGACCCTTGCTTCAAGGAGTCTCGCTCAATCCCGCGTTCGACGAATGGCTGGCTGAGCGCCGCGACCATGTCGACGCGCGCCTTCGTTCTGGGCTCTCTGAGGCCATTCGCGTAGCCCCAAAAGAAACGGCGGAACGCCTTGTCCAAGCGGCGCGAGCCCGGTTTCCGTCCTATCAGACATTCAATCAACTCAGGCCTGAGGTTACTCTTGCCCTCTTGCCTTTCGCACAAATCGACACCGTCGGCGGGAACTTCTTTCTCGCGGATGCGGTCGTTGAAGAACTGTCGACGCGGCTTGCGGGGGTTAATGGCGTTGCGCTTGCAGGCCGGACTTCGGTGGCGGCGGTTGCCGGAAAGGGGGGTACGTTGACCGATATGGCAGCCGCACTCGCGGTTTCGCATCTGATCGAAGGCGAAGTGCGGCGCAGTGAAGAGGATATTGAGGTCCGTATCGCGCTTATCAACGGTCAGACAGGGACCGAAGTCTGGTCTGACCGCATAAGCGGTTCGATCGAGCATTTCTTTGACGGGCGCAAAGTGATCGGCGCCAACATAATCGCGGCGATTTGTCGCGCCTTGGGTCTAACTGTATCGCCAGCACCCTCGCGCAAGATGACCCATGACCGCGAGGCCTATGCGCTATTTCTGCAAGGACGCGCCATGATCCAGCGGTTCAGCGGATCAGACGTCATGGCAAAGGGCACAGAGTTTTATGAGCGGGCGCTGGAGATTGACCCGGACTTTGCCGAATGC
>JBCCKJ010000114.1:0-7487 GCA_039027455.1 Pseudomonadota bacterium
AACCGCTTTGGCGCGGTGGATGAAATTGGGGTGTTTTCGATGGCGGACGAGGGATTGGAGGAAGTGGCCAATCCGTCGATGCTGTTTCTCTCCGGGCGCGACCAGCCCTTAGCGGGCAGCGCGGTGTTTCCCGCTTTGGAGGGCACCCGCCCAGTGCTTGTTGAGATTCAGGCGCTGATCGTTCGTCTGCAATCCGGCGCAACGCCTAGGCGCGCTGTCGTTGGGTGGGACAACGGGCGGTTGGCCATGCTCTTGGCGGTCTTGGAATCGCGGTGCGGCCTCAATTTCTCGTCGGCCGAGGTCTACCTCAATATTGCGGGTGGATACCGTCTTTCCGACCCGGCCGCCGACCTTGCGGTGGCCGCCGCCTTGGTTTCGGCTTTGGCGGACAAGCCACTGCCCGAGAAGTCAGTTTGGTTCGGTGAAGTGTCGCTCGCAGGAGAGATCCGACAGGTCGCTCACAGCGATTTGCGAGTGCGAGAGGCGGCCAAGTTGGGCTTTTCGCGAGGTTTCGGCCCGTCCGATGCGAAGACCGTTTCATCGCCGTTCAATTACTCCGGATTGGGACAACTTGCAAACCTCGTTGACCATGTGATGGGCACGAAATAATCCGCAGTCTTGTGATGACGGGATTTGATATCGTTGTGCTCATAGTCGTCGGTATTGCGGCGATTGGCGGTTTCATGCGCGGGCTTGTTCAGGAGGTCCTCTCTCTTGCGGCCTGGGTGCTTGCCGCGTTCTCCGTCTATTACCTGCACACACCCCTCACCGCGGCGCTTCGCGAGTATTACGACGCCGAGCCTGCCACTCCGATCTTGGCTTTCACCTTGCTTTTGTTGATCCCGTACGCGGCGATGAAGGTCATCGCGGCAAACGCGGGCGAGGCTTCGCGCAACTCCATCCTTGGTCCGATCGATCGGCTTTTGGGCTTCGGATTTGGAGCGCTAAAAGGGGCGCTGATCGTGGTTTTTGCGTTCTCACTTCTCGTTCTGGGGTTTGATGGCGTGTGGGGGTACAAAGGGCGACCTGACTGGATCGTGCAGGCGCGCTCGTATCCTTTGGCGGACGCGTTCTCGCGCCAGCTGGTTGTGTTGATTAACGAACGCCGAGCGGACCTTTTGGGTGAAGAGCCAGAAGATGACGCCGAAGACTCCTCGGGAGCTTGATGAGCGTTCTCTACACTCCTGATATGCTTGGGCTGGCGGCCAGCCTGGCGCGCTACCCTTTGGACAAGAATTTCACCGTGCGCGCATCGTCGCGGTCGAAGACTTGCGGGAGTTCACTCACGATCGGGTTGGAATTGGCCACATCGGATTCTATTCAGAGCGTTGGTCTTCAGGTGACGGCCTGCGCGATCGGCCAGAGTTCGGCCGCTATACTCGCGCGAAACGCTAAAGGTGTGTCGCCGCAGCGTATCCGCGAAACCTATGATGGGTTAAGGGCCTGGCTTGAGGGTCGGGGCGATCTCCCAAACTGGCCTGAGCTTGCCATTCTGGCGCCCGCTCAGGACCGACCGGGGCGCCATGGCGCTCTTTTGTTGCCGTGGGAAGCTGCGGTATCGGCGCTTTCCTCATACGAGCCCGCTCGCTAGGGCTTTGACCTTGGCGTGGTCACTCCCGCCTGAATTGGACGAAGCTAAAGGATACGTTTCACAATGACAGATGCGCGAACAGCGGGCGCTGTGGCAGGGGAAGCGCAGGCGCTCGCCGAACGCGAGCCAAGTGAGAAAGAGATCCGGCTTGTCATCGGAGCGTCGAGCGCCGGCACGATCTTCGAGTGGTATGACTTTTTCATCTACGGCACGCTGGCCTACATCCTCAAAGACGCCTTCTACGATGTCGAGAATGACACACTTGGCCTTTTGCTCGTGTGGTCGACCTTTGCCGTTGGTTTTGCGTTCCGTCCGATTGGCGCCATCCTGTTTGGATTTCTGGGCGACAAGCTTGGTCGCAAATACACGTTCCTCGTCACGGTAACTCTGATGGGAATAGCCACTGCGGGCGTGGGCTTTATCCCGACCGTTGCCAGCATCGGCGTGGCCGCTCCTATTATCGTCATTCTTTTGCGGGTGATCCAAGGCCTCGCCCTTGGCGGCGAGTATGGCGGCGCGGCCATCTATGTGGCGGAACACGCGCCGCCGGAAAAGCGAGGGTTCTACACCAGCTTCATTCAAGCGAGCGTGGCCGGAGGCTTTGTTCTCTCGATCATTGTCGTCCTTAGCTGCCGAGCCTTGTTGCCGACCGAAGACTTTGAAGCGTGGGGTTGGCGTATCCCGTTCCTTCTTTCGATCGCGCTTCTCGCGATCTCGCTTTGGATGCGGTTGATGCTGTCCGAAAGCCCGGTTTTCCAAGCGATGAAGGAAGCTGGCGAAACGGCTGGCAATCCGTTTGTTGAGAGCTTCACCTATCCCGGAAATCCCAAACGTATCTTTGTCGCTCTTTTCGGGGTGACCGGTATCCTGACGACAATCTGGTATACGGCGTTCTTTTCCGCGCTGAGCTTTCTCAGAGGGCCGATGCATGTCGACCCGCAGACCGTGGAGATCATTCTGCTGATTGCGGGCGCGATTGCGATGAGCTTTTACGTCTATATCGGCAAATGGTCGGACACGGTCGGGCGAAAACTACCGATCATGATCGGCGCTGTCGGATCACTGGCGCTGCTGTTCCCGATGTTCTGGGCGATGGGCGCTTTGGCCAATCCCGGGCTGGATGAAGCGGCCGAAAGAACCCCGATCGTCGTTTCTGGCCCCGAGTGCGTGACCGATCCGTTCGCGGAACTGTTTGATCGCGAGCAGACCGATTGTGGCAAAATCCTCGAAACGTTGACCGCCTCCGGTGTGGCTTACACGCTTGAAGCGGGCGAAAGCTTGAGCCTCTCCGCGGGCGAAAACTCGATAACCATTGCCCCAGAGTGGTTGGCAAGTGGCGACGCGAGGCGGGAAGGGCTCCACGCCGCTCTTGGCGAATACGGTTTCGACTTTTCGAAGCAGAAACCCGGCTTCGCCAACGTCGTGGGCATTATCGGCGTGCTTCTTGGATTGGGTATGCTTTCGGCGCTGACCTATGGGTCGGTGGCGGCGCTCTTATCCGAGATGTTTCCTCCGAAGATACGATATTCCTCGATGTCGATCCCGTATCATATCGGCGCGGGATATCTGGGTGGCTTTCTGCCGCTTATCGCCGGTGTGATCGTCGCGAGCACTGGCAATATCTACTCCGGCCTTTGGTACACGTGGGGCGTTGTCGCTTTCGGCGTGGTCGTGGCCTGGTGGGGACTGCCCGGCGGTCCGCCCCAAGACTTTTCCGATGATCCCGCCTGAACCACCACCTCCGACACTTCGATTGAGTGTCGACACACAGGCACTGGCGGACAACTGGCGCGCGTTAGATCGGCTATCCGGATCAGCCAGCGCCGGCGCTGCGGTGAAAGCGCAATGCTATGGGCTAGGTGTCGACACCTGCGTGCCCCGGCTAAGAGACGCGGGCTGCACCCGCTTTTTCGTCGCGCATTGGAGCGAAGTCGCCGCTGTTGCGCAGCACGTGCCTACAAGTTCGATTGCCGTCCTGCATGGCGCCATCAACGCCGCTGAAATAGCTTACGCACGCGCCAGTGGTGCCGTGCCCGTCATCAATTCGACCGAGCAGGCGCAGGCCTGGTCCGAGAGTGGAGGGGGTGCATGCCATCTTATGGTCGATACGGGGATCAACCGTCTCGGTGTTGGTATGGAAGAATTATCCAGCGATACAGTCCAAGGTCTTGAGGTCGATATTCTGATGTCTCACCTGGCGTGCGCCGATGAAGACAGCGGTCGAAACCACGCCCAACTCGAGCAATTTCGTAGCGCGGTCCAGCGCGTGCCTCACAGGCAAGCCAGTCTCGCCAACAGCGCTGGTATCGCCTTGGGGTCGGAATACGCGTTCGACGTCACACGCCCCGGCCTCGCGCTTTATGGAGGTGTGCCACGATCGGAGCTGGGATCGCACATCAAACCCGTTGCCTCCATCCAAGCTGCCGTGCTGCAAGTGCGCGACGTCCAAGCCGGAGATGCAATTGGATATAACGGCGAATTTGTCGCGCAAGGCAACATGCGTATCGCGACCGTTTCGCTGGGATACGCCGATGGCTTTCTCCGTTCGCGCGGCAAAGACGGCGTTGTCATAGTGGATGGAGATCACTGCCGGATCCTCGGAAAGGTTTCCATGGATATGATCGTCATTGATCTTGCAAACGCGCCAGACCTGGCGACAGGCGATTGGGTAAATGTGCCGTTTGATTTGCCGCATGCTGCGCAGCAAAGCTCTGTTTCTCAATACGAATTACTGACAATGCTTGGCGGGCGTTTGCGCCCTTAAACCTGACATGTTGCGCTGCACATTGTGCAGGTGCTAAGGATGCCGCAACGTCGCATTGGGATTAAGACATGGCCAAGAAAACCCTCACCGCCGATGAAGTGGGCGCAGACACTGTCATCATCAAAAAATACGCCAACCGGCGGCTCTACAACACAAGTTCGTCCAGCTACATCACGCTGGAGGACTTGGCCAAAATGGTTCGCGAAAATGTGGAGTTTCAGGTTCTTGACGCCAAGTCGGGGGACGACATTACCCACTCGATCCTGACGCAAATCATCATGGACGAAGAAGCGAACGGGGAGCAAATGCTTCCGGTCAGCTTCCTGCGCCAATTGATCGGAATGTACGGCAATTCGATGCAATCCCTTATGCCGTCTTACCTTGAAGCGAGCATGGCCAATTTCCGGCAGAACCAGGCCAACATTCGCGACGCTTTTGAAAAGGGCATGAGCGCTGGTCCCATCGCCGCTATTCACGAAACGAACATGGCCATGATGCGCGCCGCTGCGGATACGCTTATGCCGGGCGCGAAGAAACGCGGATCGGAAGCAAAACCCAAAGCGGGAGGCACGGGTTCGCAGTCAGAGATTGATCTGCTCAAAGAGCAAATGGCCGCCATGCAAAAGAAGCTGGACGAACTGGGAAAATAGCTTCACGCCGCCGCGGCCAAACGCCGCAACAGGAACTGCACTAACGTGACCAATATTCGCCACGCGCTGAACACGAAGCGCGCCGATGATTTTGCCAAATGGTATCAGGAGGTGATCAGCGCCGCTGACCTCGCCGAGGAATCGGGTGTGCGCGGATGCATGGTTATCAAGCCATGGGGCTACGGTATTTGGGAGCGCGTCCAACGGTTGATGGATGACCGCATCAAGGCGGCGGGTATCCAAAACGCCTATTTCCCGCTCTTCATCCCGCTGGCCAATTTTGAACGCGAGGCTGACCATGTCGAAGGCTTCGCCAAGGAAATGGCGGTGGTCACCCACCATCGCCTGATAGCCGATGATAAAGGCGGTCTGATCCCCGACCCCGAAGCCAAATTGGAAGAGCCGCTGGTTGTCCGTCCGACTTCGGAAACGATAATCGGCGATGCGATGGCGCGATGGATCCAGAGCTGGCGTGATCTGCCGCTGACGCTCAACCAGTGGGCAAACATTGTGCGCTGGGAAATGCGCACGCGGATGTTTCTGCGCACCAGCGAATTTCTCTGGCAGGAAGGCCACACCGCGCATGCAACACGCAAAGAGGCTCTCGAAGAGACGCATCGCGCGCTCGAGATGTATCGCGCCTGCGCCGAGGAAGACTTGGCGCTGCCGGTGATCGCGGGCGAGAAGCCGGAGAACGAGCGTTTTCCGGGCGCCGATGGGACGTGGTCGATTGAAGCCATGATGCAGGATGGCAAAGCCCTACAGGCGGGCACCTCGCACTATCTGGGCACCAGTTTCGCCAAGGCCGCCGGCATCCAATATCAGGATAAAGAAGGCACCCAGCAATATTGCCACACGACCAGCTGGGGCGTGTCCACCCGCATGATTGGCGGGGTCATCATGACACACGGCGATGATGATGGTTTGCGCGTGCCGCCGCGCATCGCGCCCTACCAGATCGTGATACTCCCGATGCTGCGCGATAAGCCTGAAGATCAGGCGCTGCTGGCCTATTGCGAGGAAATCCGCGCCGGTTTGGCTACGCAATCGGCGGTGGGCGAGCCGATCCGGGTGCTGCTCGACAAGACGCCCGGTAAGGCCTCCGCGAAGCGTTGGGATTGGGTCCGCAAGGGTGCACCGCTGATTATTGAAGTAGGCCCGCGTGACATGGAGAATGGCAAGCTCGCGCTTTTGCGCCGTGACGCGTTGTGGAACCTCGAAACGGGCAAGCTCGCCACGGATTTCCCTGAACGCGATGCGTTTTTGAGTGAAGCCGCTGCGCTGCTTGAAGACATACAAAACGGACTGTTCAACGAAGCCGCCGAACGGCGCGATGCGAATATCACGCGCGGGATCAGTGAGTGGGATGCCGTGGCTGATCACTTCAAAAACAGCGGGAAGTACCCCGGTTGGGTAGAAGTCGAATGGTCGAAGCCAACCGGAGAGGCGCTCAACACAGTCGTGGAACAGCTCAAATCGCTGCAACTCACCTTCCGCAACGTCCCTCTAGACGCCGAATCAGCCACCGGCGCCTGCATCTTCACCGGCGCACCGGCGACGGAACGGATTCTTGTCGCGCGCGCTTACTAGGCGCATGCGACACACATCCGATTGAATGGCCCACCGATCGCCCAAACGTCCGGAAGGGATGCCTTCACGCGAGCAAGTGCTAGAGTTCATTCAGAGCTCGGACACGCCAGCTGGTAAGCGCGAGATTGCGCGCGCCTTTGGCCTCAAGGGTCAAGAAAAGATCGCGCTTAAGCGGTTGCTGCGGGATATGGCCGAAGAAGGCCTGATCGACGGGAAGAAAACCGCCTATCATCGCATGGGCGGCGTGCCTAAGGTCACTGTGCTCCGGGTCGTCGACATCGAAGACGGTGAACCGATCGCCATTCCCGATAACTGGGACCCCGAAGCCCCCGGCAAGCCCCCGCGCCTGACGCTGAAGGAATTCAAGAGGAAGGGCGGCAAGCGCGCCCCCGCGCTCAAACGCGGCGATCGCGTCCTATCGCGGACCGAGGAGCGGGAAAGTGGGTGGATTGCCCATCCGATGAAGAAGCTGCCCGCACGCACCGAGGGGCTATTGGGTGTTGTCGAAATGGATTTCGGCGGCAAAGCGTGGCTCGCCCCGGTCGACAAGCGGGTGCGGCAATCCGCGCGCATTGCTGATCTGGGCAGCGCCGAAGAGGGGCAGCTTGTGCTTGCTGAGCGAATCGGACGCTCGGAACGCAGCGGCGTGAAGGTCACCGAGATTTATGGCGATCCGCTCGCACCCGGCGCCTTCAGCCTGATTGCGATTGCCAAACACGGCATCCCCAACGTGTTTCCCGAAGAGGTGATCGAAGAGGCCCCGCGCGCCGCCAAGCTTCACCTATCGGCCGACAAACGCGAAGACCTGCGCGCGCTTCCGATTGTGGCAATCGACCCCGCTGATGCGCGCGATCACGATGACGCTATCTGGGCCGAACCGGACGGTGAGGGT
>JBCCKJ010000115.1:0-7485 GCA_039027455.1 Pseudomonadota bacterium
CGCGCGATGAGCCGCATCTGGCAAAGTCGCGACGGCCAAGAAGCCCGCATAAGCCATGGTCGAGGCCGATAGCGCCCCGCAGACTAACCCCGCCGCCAAAAGCGGAATCGGGCGACGTTTCTGGTCTTTATCCGCTAGCGCGTCCGAAATCTGCGCGAGAATCACCTGCGCGCGTCCACCCAAAGCGAACAGCGGAACGAGAACCAGAAGGAGGAGCGAGGCTTCCATAGGCGCCTCCCTACAGGCTGGGCCGCTCACTCCAAGCGGCAATCATCGGACCGCTAGCGCGTCGCCACCTCTCCCCCTATGCCTGAGACCAAAGCAGATATGTCCACACGACTGACTAGGGAGAGAGAACCATGAAACTCGAACAAGGCATGGCCGCCATCGTCACCGGGGGCGCGTCGGGGCTGGGCCGGGCCAGCGCGAAAGCTCTGGCCGACGCCGGGCTCAAAGTCGCTATCTTCGACATCAACGACGAAGCGGGCGAGGAACACGCGGCAGCTATCGGCGGCACCTTTCACCATGTCGACATCATGGACGAAGCCAGCGCCGAGGCCGGCTTTGCCGCCGCGCGCGCGGCCAATGGGCAAGAGCGAGTGCTGGTCCACTGCGCCATGGCGTCCAAACGCGGCAAGACCATCGGCTTTGACAAGGCGACAGGCGGGTACAAGCGCCTGCCGACCGAAGATTACGCGTTCGGTGCGGAAGGCATTCTGGTTGCCAGCTACCGCATGGCGAGCATCGCGGCGCTGGGCATGGCCAACGCCGATCCCGTAAACGCGGATGGCGAGCGCGGCTCGATCACGCTCACCGCCAGCGTCGCCGCGCAAGATGGGCAGATTGGTCAGGTGATCTATGGCTCGTGCAAGTCGGGTGTGAACGGTCTAGTCCTGCCGATAGCGCGCGACCTGATGGACCTCGGCATTCGGGTCAATTCGGTGATGCCAGGCATCTTTGCGACCCCGCTAATGCTGGGCATGAAAGATCGCAACCCGCAAATGTGGGACCAATTGAACGCGAGCGTCCCCTTCCCCAAGCGCCTGGGTGAGCCGGAGGAATTCGCTTCGCTGATCCTGGAAATCGCCAGCAATTCCTACATCAATGGCCACCAATTCCGCTTGGACGGCGCTATCCGCATGCCGCCGAAGTAAGGGGGCATGTCGCGCGCGAGGTGGCTATTGCCCGCGCTCAAACATGTAGGCCATACCCTTCTGGACCCGCTTCAGATCGTTGCCATTCCATGTGACGTGGTCGATCAATTGACCATCACCGTCGCGCAGCATCAGGCTGCCGCCACGATTTGGCAGTTTTACCGGATCAAGATCGCGCCCGGAAATCCTCAGGGATTCGCCCGAATTGATCGCACCGGAAAACACCGTCTTGCGACCCATCCGATCGGTCAGTTGCCAGTTGTTGAGAGTGCGCCGCCCGCTGCCCCGGTTGTGGAGCGACACCCACTCGCCCGCTTGCTGCGTGGTTGTCGGATTGATCATGGCGGAATTGATCACAATCTCGCGCTCACTCAGCGCTTCGACACCGTGGCGCATCGTATCGGCCCGCGGAACGAGATCTTCAGAGCGATCCACCGGTATACGCTCGGGCACACGAAACACGCGGCGCTCGTTGTTTCGCTCAGGATTGTCGAAATAGTAAAGCGGATTGGCATCAAACAGTTTGCGCCCAAATCTCAGCCCGGTGAGATCCTGCAGCTCGGAGATCGTCACCTGATAGCGACGATCAGTCTTCACCGTCGCCGACCCGCGCCCATCGCGCAAAACCTTGGAATCCTGAAAAATCGCGAAGGCCAGCACGCCAAGGTGGTCCTCGCGATCGTCAAACATCGACTGAAAGCAAACGACCTTGAAAAAGCCCGACGGCGCGCGCGCGGAATCGTTGGCGCTGATATGGATATGGCGGTCCAGATCCCCGTAGATCGGCCCGGTAAACACAGACAGGCGATCATTCGCGTTATCGCGGAAGTCGCGCACGATGTTTTCTTCAAGCCCGCGCCATTCGTCCTGATTGAGGTTCTTGTGCTGAAGCGCGGCGTTCGACCAGATGAAAGTCGCCTTTCCCGCCTCGTGCGCAGCGGTCAGCGAGCTACCCCACATATTGTTCCACCGCATCGCCATGTGGCCGCGATCGTAGGGGTTGGGGATTTCCTCCCCGCTCGGCCCCTTGCGGTCTTTGTAGTACTCGTTTTCGAGCACTGCTCCTTCGAGAAAGTCACCGCTGCGCCGCCAAGAGCGCTTGCCAAATTTATCTCCGAAGCGCTTCTCCGTATCGCGCCAGAATTGGCTTTGATCGATATTGGAGGCAGCATAAATCGGCTGCTTGGTGTCTTTGTTGAGCACGACTGAAAAGTTGGTGTGATCCGAATAGACGCCCTCGCGCAGCACAGCGTCGTCGCGATACACGGATCGGCTCAAAGCGCGTCCAAAAGTCGGCATCGGAATTCGGATTTTATCGCTTATGAAATCAGGATCATAGCCAGCCATAGTCGCCCCCTGCACACTTTATGAGATAACAATGCGCAGAGTGCCTTCTGATCAACCGAAAGGCAAAGCCAGATGATCGAGTGTTCGGGCGACGCGCATTTCCGATTATGGAGCGGGTGAAGGGAATCGAACCCTCGTCTTAAGCTTGGGAAGCTCCTGCTCTACCATTGAGCTACACCCGCAAAGCATTGATTTTAAGTCATTTAATTTCGAAAAATTGAAAAACGTCCAACGAAGGCGTCCAACGACCAATTCAGTGTGCTTGAAGCAACAAGAATCAGCTCGCAAGTCCACTGGCATTAAGTAGCCTACCCGTATTAATGTTCCTTAAATGTTCTATTCACTACATACGCCATGTTGATGAAGCTGTGGATAGTAAGTGGCTGATATTAGAATCATTTTTTATCGATCTTTTTCAATGGGTTAGGAATTGACATTCAGAGATTTTGTCTGTAGCTTGTGAACAGTGGAGCAAAAAATGCAATTTGATCGAGGCAAAATGCGCGAAGTGCTTTTGCGCACTTTCTCCACATGTGAACCAGCTGATCTTGGCGCCGTTAAGCTCAACAAGATCCTGTATTTCACTGATATGTTAAGCTATGCCTTTTATCGTGTACCAGTAACTGGAGCGATTTATAGGAAGCGTCCTAATGGTCCGACAACAGATCAGCTTCTTTTTACTTTGCGAGAAATGCAAAACTCCGGCGAGTTGGAAGTTCAAGCAGTAAATTACTTTGGCTACATAAAAAAAGAGTATCGGCCACTAATCGAGACAGATACTCAGTATCTCAATTCAGATGAGCTGTCTTTGCTAGATGAGGTGATCGACTTTGTCTGCAAGCGGCACACTGCGAAAAGCATTAGTGATTTTAGTCACAATCTGCCGTGGGAGTTGGCAGAGATGGGTGGCGAGATTCCTTACCATACTGCTATGATGCTGTTTCCCATGGAGCCGTCACCCGAAGCTTTCGAGCTAGCTGAAACAGGAAAAGCGGAAATTGAAGCTCAGAGATCGCAAAAAGACACCATGGGTGTGCGACGTCTCAGAGATTTTCGAAAAAGCCTTCATTAGGCTCCTAGCAAACTACGATCCAAATGCTGCCGAAGACGTCCTAGAAGTCTTCGAAGACTTGGCGACGCGAGACCCATTCCTAGCTGGAGTGCCTCACCCTGAGCTTCCAGAGCTATTCATTTTCGAGAGCCCTCGATTTCAAAATCGACCGCCCATCGTCCTTGTATTCACGGTTGACCCCAAGCGGGGTTCAGTAATTCTTTGGAATTGTTACAGGCTCTAACAAAGCGTCCAACGGGCACCCCCAAAACTTGGCGTTGTTGGACATTTTCTGGCCGAAAAGCCGCAGAAATGCGTCATTCGATGACATTGGGAAGCTCCTGCTCTACCATTGAGCTACACCCGCCTGCCCCTGACGAAACGAATAACCGTTGCGGCGTTCAGGGCCGCGTTTGCCCTTCGCCGTGCACGAGATATTTGAAACTGGTCAGCTGCTCGACGCCTACGGGCCCGCGGGCGTGCATCTTGCCGGTGGCGATGCCGATCTCCGCGCCCATGCCAAATTCGCCCCCATCGGCGAACTGGGTGGAGGCGTTGTGCATCACGATCGCGCTGTCGATCTCGGTCATGAAACGGCCCGCCACGTCTGCGTTTTCGGTCAGGATCGCGTCGGTGTGGCCCGAGGAATGCTCAGCCACCGTGGCGAGCGCCTCGTCCGGCCCGGAGACGATCTTCACCGATAGGATCGCGTCGAGATATTCGGTGTCGAAGTCCTGATCACTGGCTGCTTGCACTCGCGCATCCACTTTGCAGGCGCGCGCGTCGCCGCGAAACTCGCAATCGGGCATCGCGTCGAGCAGCGCCGGAAGCGCCGCGTCGACAATGGCTTCGTCGATCACAAGGCTTTCCGCCGCGCCGCAAACGCCTGTGCGCCGCAATTTCGCGTTGCGCACCACCTCCACCGCTTTGGCGATATCGGCCTCGGCGTGGATGTAGATGTGGCAATTGCCATCAAGGTGCAGGAGCGTGGGCACCTTGGCCTCGCGTTGGACAAGCTCGACCAGACCGCGTCCACCGCGCGGGATCACCAAATCGACAAAATCGCTCGCGCCCAAAAGCGCGCTCACCGCCTCGCGCGACGGCGTTTGCACGTTTTGCACCGCGTCCGCTGATAGCCCGGCAGCGCTCAAACCGTCGCGCAAACACGCGGTTATGACCCGCACCGAATGGCGGCTTTCCGAACCGCCACGCAATATCACCGCGTTGCCCGATTTGAGGCACAAGCCGCTAGCGTCCGAGCCGACATTGGGGCGCGATTCGTAAATCATACCGATCACTCCGATAGGGACGGCCACGCGCTCAATGATGAGGCCATTGGGCCGTTCAAACCGCGCGAGCGTGCGGCCCACCGGGTCAGGCAAAGCGGCGATCTCTTCCAGCGCTGTCGCCATGCCTTCGATCCGCGCTTCGTTGAGGGTCAGGCGATCTATGAAGCTGGCAGGCTTCTCACCCTGAACGCTGGCGACATCGCGCGCGTTCGCTTCGATCAGCTCAGGGATAGCCGCGCGCAACGCCGCCGCCGCGCCGATGATCGCCGCGTTGCGCTGGGCGTCGCTCGCCGCGCGCAAAAGCTGAGCGGCGCGCTTCGCGTTCGCGCCTAACTGCGCCACGTGCATTTGCGGGTCGAGGTTCTGATCGGTCATTAGGTGCCCCTCTTAGCGGGAGCGCGCCCGATTGACCACGCCTAGCTTGCGCGTCACGCAAACGAGATGAGCGTGTGGAATTCGCCGTTCTCACCAAACCGGTCCACCTCTTCGGGCAGCCGGTCCATCCAGGCTTGATCAAAGAGGTCGCCCACCGCGACACCGGGCAAATCGGCGGCCACCGCGCTGATCGTGCAATGGGCTCCCGAGGCAGCAAGGTCGTCCCAAAGCGCCTTGTAATCGGCCCGCCACAGCGGAAAGGACAAAGCCATGTCCGCCGTGCGCTCCGCAGTTCCAAAAGCTTCTTCGCGCCAGCCGCGAATGTGTTCGAGGTGGAGGTCGCCAAACACCAACGTGTCGCAGCCGGGCACCAGATCAAGCGCGGGCGTGATGTGATCGATGTAGTCGCCGCCCGAATGGAGCGGCACCCCGATCAAAGGGAGGTTCAAATGCGCTGCCTGCTTTACCACCTCGTCTATTCCGAACTCCTGATGCGCAATGATGCGGCTGCGCGCGTCAAACGTGGTGAGCAAAGCCAGATTGGTGACGCCATCGCGTTGCAGCGCGCGGTAGGCGAGGAAGCTGTCCTTGCCCCCGCTCCAAAACAGGACGGCGCAGGGAGCCTCGGTATCGGGTCGCGCCTCGCTCAGCCACGCGGCTTGTTGGATACGCTTGGCGCGCACCGCCAGATGGACGCTTTCATGTCCGAAGGGGCAATGGCGACATCCTGCCCCGCAGCACTGATCGCGCTGCGCTAAGCCCAGCCGCGTGAACACCATGTAGCCGGTCTCGGGATCGGTGTAGGTCGCCTCGCCCCGCGCGCAGGCCGCGTCGTGCAATTCCCAATAGCTGGGGTCTGCCACGTGTGAATTGCTCCGTTACCTAGAAGGGAAGGCGCGCCGCTTAGCACGCTCATCGACCACGGTCGACGGGTCGAGCGAGCTTAAAATGTGGGCGATGGTTCGCTGGGTACGGCCTCTTTGCGAGCCGCCTTGCGCGCCTCTTGCTGGGCTTTTTGTTTGGCCTTCTGGCGATTGCCCTGATGGGTGAACCAGATAATCAGGCTCACCCCGATCACGCTCGGCCCGGCCCAGATCATCGGGTTGAAGACCTCTTCGGGCACCAGCCGAATAAGCCCGACCGAAAGAAACGCGGTGTAGGCCGAAATGCCCATGCCGATCAGCGCGCGGAAGTGCTCGCCCACATAGGCGCGCGGTTCGGGCACGCCGAGGCCCGGCACGAATTCGCGCCAGACAAACACCTGCTGCATCAATATCGAGATGACGCCGATCACCGCGACCAGCACCATCAGCGGATCACCAACGCGATGGCCGAAGACACCGCACCACACGCCCGAGATCACCACGGCGGCCATGACGATCTGGTACCGCCATGAGCGCAAAGCGGTCCGCTTGGCCCGGTGGCGCACCACGGCGACGCCGTAATCGGCAAACCCGATGGTCAAGATACCGAGATAGAGCATCATCCAGCCAAACAGGCCTTCGTAAAGCTGGCGATCTTCAATCTCAGGATGGCGGCTGGTGTCGATCAGCGAATAAACCGCCATCACCACCGCCAACGCCCCTGCGCCTAGGAAACCGCCCAGCGCCCAGTTTCCACCGCGCCGGTGGAGCGCCGCGCCCTTTTTGGTCGCGATCGGTATCCAAAAGGCCGCGAGGCCGATCGTCCCAGCGACAATGTGGATCGCGACAAAGATATGGAACACATCCATGACGCCTTAGACCGTATAGAAAAATAGACACTCGGGGAAGTGCGACCATAGAAGCACAGGCCCCTGTTCAATTGGACAGCGCCAGAGGCCTTGACTTGGCTTGCCATGGTGCGAGTGAAGCGACAGTTGAAATCACGCTGACGCGCGCACGGGATCACAAATGCGCGCGCACCCCCTTTTTTGACGGAGAGACACTTCATCATGCGTCAGATTGACCATTTTATGCCGACAGCGTCGCCTGTGGCGAGCCGCACGCACAAGGTTTGGAACCCATCGACGGGGGAGGTTCAGGCGGAAGTCGCTTTGGGCGACGCGGCTTTGCTGGATCAGGCGGTGGCGAACGCGCAGGCCGTCCAACCCGAATGGGCCGCGACCAACCCGCAAAAGCGCGCGCGTGTGATGTTCAAGTTCAAGGAGCTGGTCGAGGCGAACATGCAATCGCTCGCCGAGCTGCTGTCGAGCGAGCATGGCAAGACGGTGCCCGACGCGATGGGCGATGTGCAGCGCGGGCTTGAAGTGATCGAATACGCCTGCGGC
>JBCCKJ010000116.1:0-7474 GCA_039027455.1 Pseudomonadota bacterium
GCGATGACAAAGATCGAAGCGAAAACCCTTGTGGTGCGCGCCAAACCGCTCGGCAAAATGGATTTCAAAGGGTCGCCAACGTGGCCCGAACTCGCCGACCACATTCCGGGTGCCACCGATTTACCGAGATACGACCGCACCCATTTCCACCCGTTCGAAGATTCCGAAGACGCGGCGAACATTATCCGCGACTTCCTTTCGAAGTGAGGCTCCGCTCGGTCGGGTGACGACGTGTGGTTTAGTCCATCGCCTCGCGGAACTCTCGCGACAGAAGTTTCAGCAGGCTCTCGATTTCAAGGCAGAGCGTCTCTGGAACCCTGCGACCGGCGATACCGTCTGTTAGGCGGACACAGTCTTCCAGATTCTCAACGACGGCCTGAACCTCATCGGCGGCCAACAAAGCGTAGGCGCGCTCGTGCTCATTGTCGTTTCCGGCGGCGGTGTTTTGCCGTTGGGCAAATCGCCGAACGCTCTCATGCGAAATAGTCAGATTCACGCTCACTCCCCCAATCCGGCCCACCCAAACGACCGGATATTCTAAATGTCTCCGCAGCGGCGGCAGAACCTCGGACCTAGAGGCACTGCTTGTGCGCGGTAGCGCTTTTGTTGCGTGTTGCAACCCAGAGCAAACCCATAGCGACTCTTTGACCTGAGCGATTTTCACGACAGAGCGTTGGATTTGCAGACTTTATTCACGAACCGTTCTGGAAAACCTTGCGTATCTGCTCGCGGCACTTCGATCCGGCCACCCCCCTTATTCGGATCGACAAACACAGAGGAAAAAATGAGAAAAACTCTTCTTGTTGCCGCGGGAGCGGCGGCGTTTGCCACCCCAAGTGTCGCCTTTGCGGGCGGACCTTACGTAGGAGTGAGCGCGGGCGTGTCTTTGCCCGGCGATTCAAGCAACGAAGGCACCTTCACCGGTGCCGTCCCCGCCACCGACGATTTCGGTGCGATTGCAACAGACACCGATCTCGCATGGGACACCGAATTCGACACCGGTTTCGCTATCAATGGGCAGGTCGGCTACGCGTTCGACAACGGTTTTCGTGTCGAGCTCGAAGGCGCCTATTCCCAATATGATGTAGACACGCACTCGGGCCTCACCGTGGGCGGCGCCAACATTGACGCGGTTGATGTGGCGGTTCTCACCCGCGGACCGGCGGACGCGGCCAACCCCACCGTCGGCACCGTAATCGGAGATGGGCAAGGCCAAGTGGAAACCTTCGGCCTGTTCGCCAACGTGGCTTACGACATCAACACCGGCACCGGGTTCAAACCCTATGTCGGCGCGGGCGCGGGCTATCAATGGGTGGACGTCGAATTCGTCCCCTCGGGCGTGGCGGTCGGCGCGGACGACGATGGCGCGTTCGCCTATCAGCTGTTTGCCGGAGCTTCGGTAAACGTGTTGCCGCGCGCCGAGCTGTTTGGTCAGGTCACTTATCGAGCGAATTTCGAAGACGCTGACATTCCGCTCACGCTTTTGCCCGCGACGCTGGGCGTGGAAAGCGAGCAGACGCTGATCACGGCGGGTGTTCGCTTCCGCCTCTGATTGATCGCGTAACTCATGGGAATGTGCCGGGGGCTGCGCGCAGCCCCCGGCGCTCCTCTCTCATCAGAATGAGAAACCGGCGGTGAGTTTGTAGAAATCACCGTCATTACCGTCTTCAATATCCGCGCCTGCGGTGAAGCGCGCAAAGAAGCCGTTGTCGGTTGAGAACTGAACATACGGCCCAAGCCATTGATAGACGACTGCGCTCGATCCGCCTTCGCTGCGCGTAAGGCTGAGCAATTCATAGTGCGCGCCGGCCGAGAATTTCGGACCGATCTTGGCGCCCGCGTTCACCCAGGTGTGCAGGAAGTCGGCCGCGCCCGGATCGTTGCGGTTGCGGACCGCAGCGTAGTAACCGCCGTAATATTCGGCTTCAAACGAGTCGTCCGAATAGTTCATCGTCAGGCTGGGCACGATACCATCAAGGAAATTGCCGCCCGTGTTGGTCGGAAGATCGTCTTCGCCGCGCACACCCCCGGAAAGCAGCGCGCCGTTGGTGATACCGATCTGCGGCTTGATGACGAGATTGCCTTCCATCGTATGGATCGCGACGCCCGCGCCAAACTCGGTCCACAGGTCAGAGCCTTGCGCGGTGCCGAAGCCATCGGTGGTCCACAGAATGCCGTAGAAGCTGAAATCGATGTTGTCGCCGATCGGGATCAGGCCGTTGAAGCTCGGATAGAAGCCGAAGAACGAATCTTGGTTGATCAGCACGCTGAAACTGTCGCTACGCTTTTCAGCTCCAGCGGTGCCAGCGGAATACTGCGCCACGGCCAGCGTGCTGTTCGGGCCGAGATTGGCGGTCGCGTCAGCGGCGGCTTCGATCTCGAAGCTTTCAGCGGACACGGCGGTCAGCCCAAGATTGCTTTCGGTGTCGACCGCGTAGCCCGCGAAAGCGGCCTCAGCGGCGGTTTCATCGTCGGAGACGCTCGATAGACCTGTTTCGCTCAGGCTTTCGTGCAGCGCGCTATGAGCCACCGTTTCAGCGCTATCAGCGACATCATTCGAAGGCGTCAGAGCGCCGGTTTCCGCCGAAGCGGCACTGGCGCAAAGGCCGGCAGCCAAAGACCCAGCGGCCAGAGACGTGGTGATAGAAAGATAAGGACGCAAATTCATACGAATACTCCCGGTTTAAGAAATGGAACCGGTCAATTCGCGTCATCAGGCGGGCGGAATGCTCCGCTCACCACATAGAAGAGAACTGGCCGGGTCGACCACGATCCGATGCGTCCTCTCCTGGCTTTCGCTCCGGATCTTTCACTTGCGAAGATCGAGAGCAAAAGCGCGCTTGCGCGCCGTGTCGCACACGTGTGGGATCAGTTTTCTGCTCTTAAGCCCACAGATGCAAAAAACTCACAGAACGATTTAGTTCCGAAAAAGAGTCATTTGAGCAACAAATTCATTTACCAAGTGGTAAACTTGTAAGGAAATTTCGCTTGTTGCGCGAGACTCACGACAACCCGCTTTCATCATCCAAAACGGGCAAAAAACGCAACCTTTGAAGATACGCAGATATGCAGGTCTGTGGTCTCATACGGATCACCGCAAGAACAGCGGGGCGCCTTCAATAGAGGCCAAGCGCGCCCGGAAAGTCTCGCGATCGTAGCGCGCGTCAACGTCGATCTCCTGCGCGCCCTGTTGGACGATAGACAGATCGTTATGCGCGTAATTGCCATCGCATATCCCGACGAGCCGGCCTTGCTGCCCTTGCTCCAGCAGCTCGACCGCCATCGTCCCATATCCCAGCCCGATCATGCGATCGGTCGCGTCAGGTTGGCCCGCCCGCATCAGATACGCCAAGGCCTGAACGATGGTGGAAACATCAGTGCGCTGTTCGATTTCCGCCGCGATTTGTTGGCCGATGCTGCCGCTGGTTCGCGCTGTTGCGCTGGCGGCGATATCGGTCGGGGCGGTTCCAGTCAGGCTGGCGCCTTCGGACACAACCATCATCGCATAATGGCCCCGATGCTTGGCGCGATCCTGCTCCAGCAGCGGGATTAACCGATCCAGATCGGGCGAGACCTCGGCGATAACAATCCGATCCACCTGAGCCAGCATCCCGGAAAGCAGCGCCGTTTCACCGGACCGGCGACCAAACAGCTCGATCACCGCGATGCGTTCGTGGCTTTCGGTCGTGGTGCGCAGCGCGTTGATCGCCGTGACGGAACGCGACACCGCGGTCGAGAAACCAATACAGTGCTCGGTCCCTCGCACATCGTTGTCCATGGTTTTGGGCACCCCGATCACCCGCACCCCGCGCTTGGCCAGATGCGCGCTGAACCGCAGCGTTCCATCGCCGCCCAGCGTGATGATCGCGTCCAGCCCTAACGCCTCCAGCACGCGCTCGACATGCTGCGTGCGATCGCTTTCTTGCGTGCGCGGGTCCACGCGCGACGTGTGCAGGATCGTGCCGCCGAGCCGATCGATGCCGCGCACGCTGTCTTCGTCCAGCGCCATGGTGTGGGCGGCGATGGTCGCCGGATCGTCGCGATCGATATCCAGCACACCCTGCCAGCCGCGCCGAAACCCCGTGACGCGCCACCCCCGCGAATGCGCGGCGAGCGCAATGGCCCGGATGCAAGGGTTCAAACCCGGCACGTCGCCACCGCCCGTCAGCACGCCAATATGCATATCGCCTCCTGTTTGGATCGCGGAAACGGAGTCCTAGTCTGAGACGCGCGTCCACCGTTGGTCTTTGCAAGCGATATGGCCAAAGACACAACCTTGCACGTCGAGCGCGCTGGCATCGACCATTTTGAGCGTCCCTGAGACGGTGCGTTTCAAGTCGGGCACCAACACCTTGCCGCGCCACGAGCCGTTGTCGCGCGGTTCAAACTTGCGAAACAGATTGATTCCGATGAGTTCGGGCGTTCCGGCCTTAGCCGCGTCCGCTTTCGCCTTATCGCTTGCGTAGACCACGGTGCCGCACAGTTGGTTTTCGCAAGGCGCTATGCGCACGTGGACGCTACCGCTTGGGTTAGACCAAACGCCGAACAGGTCTTCGCCCGATGATTGAGCTGAGGCCGTGATTGGGCTCAAGAGGGCCAGCGCGCACGCCCAAAAAAGTATCGCAACCCTCACCACGCATCGCTCCTTCACCGCGTTCGATGAAGGAATGGCAAGAACCTAGCGCCGCTGCAACCGGCGTGTCAGAGAGACCGAGTTCTAGGCGCAGAAGGCTCTAATCGTGGCCCACCAAAAAACTTGCGCGCTCTGGCCCCTGATAATCGAGCGGATCGGCGCATTGCTTGTATCCGGCGACCCGTCTTTCAAAGAGTTCCGGATCGTGCGCGGATTGCGCTTCGGCCACCCCACTGAGCGGATCCATGGCCCGCGCGTAGTGCATATCCGCCTCGCCAGATCGTTGCGCGAAAAGGGGCGGAAGGAAGTTCTCGAACGTGCCCACTTCGATCGTGTTGTGGCGTTGCCAAGCGGCGAAAAACTCAGGTGAGTATTCCGCCGTGATCTTGCGGTTGAGCGCGCGGACCAGAGGGTTATCTCCCGTCGCGCCGATCACCACCTCGTAATGGTAGTGCACCCCAATCACCCTTCCGTCTTCGATCACGTCGGCGAAATGGATCCGAAGACACATGACTTTGCCAAGCAGCGGAAGCGATTTGCCCATCGCCCACCCGTCCGGCTCGCAATAGAAGATCTTGAGCGCGGCGTTGACCGGATACTTCAGGCCATAGGTGTCGTATTGCATCGCCTCCTGGATATGGATGCTTGCGCCTGCCTGTGCCTCACCGCGCGGGCCAAGCTTACCCTCAAGCGATGCGCTGCAATGGTCCGAAGGATGCCACAAGAGATACGCGCCCACCTTCTGCCCTTCATAGCCCGGCGTGTCGTCCAGCCGGACGGCGAGGTTCGCGAAATTCTGGAACCACCAGACGATCATCTCGCTGGTGACGCCGCGCAAAAGCGAATGGTTGAGCACCACGCAAAACTGGCCATTGGGCCGCTCAATGATTTCGAACCGGGTGCTTTCGGGCGACTTCAGGCTCCAGCCGAAATCGCGGGGGGATGGCATGTCGAACGGATCGGCCAACGGGTCTACCTCCTGCGCGAGAAACCCCGGCGGCTTATCAGCCTTGCGCAAGTGACATGTTCACCCGGGTTAACTTTCGAGATGATTTTTCAGAAACCGGCTGAGCCCTTGCGGCGTGATGCCCAAAAACCGCGCGAGGTGTTTGTCGGGCACCTGTTCGACCACCTCTTCGTATCGTTCGATCAAGAACTGGTAGCGTGATCCCACATCGCGGAAGGTCTTCGCGCACATCAGATCCTTGTCGAACAACAGCGTTTCAAGCACCATTTCGCGCCAGTATTGGGCCAGCGCCCCCCCGTTCATGAACTGATCGCGGAACTGGGCGAACGGCACCATGACCCCGGCAAAGCCACTCATGGCGACAAGCTCGTCCGCGCTCACCGATTGCTGCCAGGCCGAGGTGATGTTCGAGGCCAGCTGGCCACGTTCAAAAAAGCGCGCGATCTGAAGATCGCCTGAAACCGAGGTTTGAAACGTTGCCGCGATGCCTCTGGAAACGAAGAACAGGTGCTGCGTGACTTGCGCGCTGTCGAGCAGAACGGCGCCGCGCCTTGACTCCACTTCGACCATATCGGCCGACACCGAACGCCACGATGCGTCGTCCAAGGCGTACCCTCGATCGGCGATGTGAGCTCGGAAGACCTCTATGGGCGTCATGCGCGCCTCCTAACGCTCGGATACGAAACACGGACTGCGCAGCGGGTGATAGCATTGGGAAAGCGTGCGGGGCGAGAGGGATCGTCCGCCAGATTAGGCGAAAACCAGATTGCCGAGCAGCCGTCCGGGAATGAAGGTGAAAGCGCCGGCGATAACAAGCCCGATATACAATCCGGTCATGGCGCCGCGATGCGCCCGGATGCGCCCCTGACGCGCCATCCACACGCCCAGAGGCGCGTTCACCAGCGTCCAGATGGTGAAGATATGAATGAAGCTGAAGCCCGTGCCCGCAATCCCGCTGCCGGGTGAACGGATGAAGGCCGATGACACGGCGGTCGTGAGCATCAAAGCCACCCAAACCCGCCCCATCATCTTGTGCGTCGCATCGCCCTTACGCCTCAGCAAGACGACGGGACCCAGAAACAGCGCCGGGAGGGCCGTGCCCAGATGCATCACAATGGGCAGGGTAAGCTGGTACGAACCCTGCGTCTGAGCGTCTTGGGCGCCGAAGCCACCAAAGGCCATCGACAGGACCGTCATCAAAGCCGTGATCACAACGGTGATGGCGGCGGTCGCTTTGAGGCTGATCGATCGGCCTTCGCGCTGAATGGGCGCAGCGTCGCGGTTTGGCTTCGCATCGGGATTCGGCAAAGTCATGCTTGTTTCCTTCGGTTTCAGAGGCCTAGATTGGCCGTGCATGATCCGTCTGAGCGCCATCCTTTGTGTTGAATATCGGCGATACGCCGATCGTCGCGCCGATACGCAAAGCGTCCGTCCGCTGCGTGAATGGTCCGCACGGCTGTGAGCGGCAAAGAGCGCGTTCTGGCCGAATTGGGCATTGTGGTCGCGATAGCGTGCGTCGGCGGAGGCTTTGGTCTTTTCACCGAACCCGGCACACCGCTCAGCACCCGTTTGATGAGCGCTATTGTCGTCGCGGTCGTGGCGTGGGCGGGCGTGCGCGCGTTTGCGGTTATAGGGGCCACCTCAGCGCGGCTTATCGGCGTCAGCGCCATCTGGGGATACGCGCTCGCCATCCCGCTGGCCTCCGCCGGGATTGCTTGGAGCGTCTTATGGCTGGCGGGCGGGACCGAGGCGGCCTTGGGCCGCGAATTCGCCAGCGTGTGGCCCAAAGCGCTTTTGGCCGGGGTCGGGTTTTTCGCGCTGTTCTTCGTGATTTACGCCCGCAGCGACCGCGCCGAGGCCGCCTTGGCCGACGC
>JBCCKJ010000117.1:0-7374 GCA_039027455.1 Pseudomonadota bacterium
ACCATCTTCGGTGACCTCCCGATCACGCTGTTCGCCGATAGCCCGGTCAACTTCGCGGTTGGTGCGGAATATCGTGAGTTCACCGCCAGCCAGTTCGCGGACGACGCTTCGCAAGCCGGTGAAGTTGTCGGTGGCGGCGCCGCTGACCCGAACTTCTCGGGTTCCTACGATGTGTTCGACGTCTACGGCGAATTGATCATCCCGGTCCTTGAAGGCGTGGCGTTTGCTGAAAACCTCACCCTTGAGTTGGGCGGTCGTTATTCGAACTACGAGCTTTCGAGTAACGAGTTCACCTGGAAGGTCGGCGCGACCTGGGAGCCCACACCGGGCTTCTCGATCCGCGGTAACTACCAGGTCGCGGCGCGTGCCCCGAACATTGGTGAGCTGTTCTTCCCGGTCATCACCGGTCTGGACAACCTCGCGGTTGACCCGTGCGCAGGCGCGGCTCCGACGACGGACCCGGCTCTTGCCGCGGTTTGTATCGCTCAGGGCGCTCCGGCTCCGATCGTCAACGCCGGTTTGATTGGTCAGCCCCCGGCTGGTCAGATCAACACGACCACGGGCGGAAACGTCAACCTCGACACCGAACAGGCCACCACCTGGACGGTTGGCTTTATCGCTCAGCCGGCCGCGGTGCCGGGTCTGTCGTTGACGGTTGACTACTTCAACATCCGCATCGAAGACGCCATCGGCTCACCGGCCATCGGCGACATCATCGGCGGCTGCTACAACAGCGGAAACCTTGACTTTGGCAGCAACGATTTCTGTCAGCTGGTTTCGCGTAGCTCGACCACGGGTGAAATCGCGGGTGCCGTGAACGAAGTGCAGGGTCTGATCCAGAACCTCACCAACCTGGGCCGCATCGCTACCGACGGTATCGATCTCCAGGTCAACTATGGCACGGACATCACCGACGACATCGGCATCAACTTTGCCTTCCAAGGCACTTGGACCAACGAAAACCGGTTCCAGGCTATTGATGGCGATCCGAACTCGCTGTTCCGTGACTGCGTTGGCTTCTTCTCGACCAACTGTGGTTCGATCCAGCCGGAGTTCGTGTTCAACCAGCGTACGACGCTCAACTTCCTCGAAGACTACTCGGTCTCGCTGCGTTGGCGTTATCTGTCGGGTGTGGAACAAGAGCCCGACGATATCCTCAACGGCAACGGCGAAGCCTTCATCGGCAACTCGTCCGTCTTTGGCGATGTCGACTTCACGGAAATCCCGTCGGAGAGCTACTTCGACCTGACTTTCCAGTGGGACGTGCTGGAGAACATCCTGTTCACCGCCACCGTTACCAACCTGTTCGACAACCAGCCCGCCGTGGTAGGTTCGAACATCGGTACGACCGCGTTCAACTCGGGTAACATCTACCCGTCGACCTACGATGCGCTGGGTCGTCGCTACAACATGGGTATCCGTTTCAGCTTCTAAGCCGGAACACCATACCCGCGCCGAAAGGCGTGCGAAAATGGGGGCGGACCTTCGCGGGTCTGCCCCTTTTTCTTTGCCTTTCGCGATGGGGCCCGGTGTGCTACGCCAGCAGGGCACCAGAGAGACCTACTAGGAGGAACTCCATGATTTTCACTGTGATTGCGACGAGCCTGTTGGCTCTCCAAAGCGCCCCCGAAGCCACCGATCAGCCTGTTCCCGCGCCGGCTCCGGAAGCCGCGCCCGCCGAACAAGCGGATCCCAACATTGAGGTGGTTGAAAAGCGACCTGAGAAAATCACGGACAAGAAGCATCCGGATTATGTTCGTTGCAAAAGCGAATCCGTCATCGGCTCGCGCGCCAAGCGCAAGCGCACGTGCATGACCAACCGCGAATGGGCGCTTAGCTCGCGCCGCGGCAACGAAGCGACACGCGATTTCGTGGGCGACAATCAGGCCGGCTTTCAACCTGGCACAGGTGGCTTGGGCAACTGAGCCGGAATTGAGGCTACTTTTAACGTAAAGGACACGCGCATGCTTTTATCGGTGACACTCGCCGCTCTTGCTTCGCTTCAAGCCGCGCCCAGCGGGGCCGAGGCGGCCAAACCAGTTGAGATGATCGAAGGCGCGGAGAACGCCGCGCCCGAGAAAGTCACCGATAAGTCGCACCCCGATTATGTGCGTTGCAAACGAGAGAGCGTTATTGGGTCGCGCGCTAAGAAGCGCCGTGTGTGCATGACTAACAAGGAATGGGCGCTTGTCGAACGCCGAGGGAACGAGGCGTCCAAAGAGTATGCTGGCGACAATTTCGCCGCTGGCTATTACTGATTAGGCTTCGCGGGACAATCGAGCCCGCAAAATAGGATCGCAGGCCAGGCATGAAACCAATCCTAGCTATGTTGAGCGGCGTTCTCGCGTTGAGCATTCCAACGCTCGCTGACGCTCAAGATAACGCCGACAAGGACGGAAAGCTGATCGCGAACAGCCCGGTCATCGGCAAGCTAGAAACCTGTACCGCGCTGTCCGACAACGCCGAACGTCTGGCGTGCTTTGATCGCGAAGTGGGGGCGTTGGTCGGCGCCAGCAAGGAAGGCGACGTCCGGGTCGTCGAGACTGAGGATATTACCAACGCGCGGCGCAAGCTTTATGGTTATTCTCTTCCCAATGTAGGGATCTTCGAAGCCGCGACCAAAGAAGAGAAAGAGGAGGCCGCGCGGCTCCAGTCGGTCGTAACCAAAGTCCGCCAGGTGAGCTCCAAGGAATGGCACTTCTGGATCGAAGAAGGCGACGCCCGCTGGCGGGTGAAAAGCAACTCGATCCGTTTCAAGGCTCCGAAAGTCGGTGACGAGGTCGAGTTCGAACCGGCTTCTTTAGGGACCTATTGGATCCGCCTAAACGGTCGCAAAGGCGTGCGTGGAAACCGCGTCGGCTGAGCCCGCGCCGCTCACACATCTTCACAATCGGAAGACGACGCCCGTCCCGCTAGATCCGGGAACGGCGCGCCCTACCCTTCTATGCTCATTTGAAGCTCGCCGTCACCTTCCTCGATCTTGAGCGTCGATCCATCCGGGATTTTGCCTTCAATCAATTGCTCAGCCAGCGGGTCTTGCAAATAGCGCTGCACCGCGCGTTTGAGCGGCCGCGCGCCATAGACCGGATCGTAGCCCACACGGCCCAGCCAGCGTAACGCTGCGTCGGACAGATCAAGCGTGATCTTCCGGTCGTCGAGCAGCTTTTGCACCCGCTTGACCTGAATAGCGACAATCGGCGCCATGTGCTCCTGCGCGAGACGGTGGAACAGGATGATTTCGTCCAGACGGTTGAGGAACTCGGGCCGGAAATGCCCGCGCACCACGTCCATCACCTGATCTTCGACATCGGCAACCTTGCCGTCATCGGGCAAATTCGAAAGATACTGGCTTCCCAAGTTCGAGGTCAGAATGATCAGCGTGTTCGAGAAGTCGACAACGCGCCCCTGCCCGTCTGTAAGCCGGCCATCGTCGAGCACTTGCAACAGCACATTGAAAACGTCGCTGTGCGCTTTCTCGACCTCATCAAACAGGACCACCTGATAAGGACGCCGGCGCACCGCTTCGGTCAGCACCCCGCCCTCGTCGTAGCCGACATAACCGGGAGGCGCGCCAATGAGCCGCGCGACCGAGTGCTTCTCCATGAATTCGCTCATGTCGATGCGAACGAGCGCCTGATCGTCGTCAAACAGGAATTCAGCGAGCGCCTTGGTCAGCTCGGTCTTGCCGACGCCGGTGGGCCCGAGGAACAGGAATGAGCCAAGCGGCCGCCCCGGATCCTGCAAGCCAGCGCGCGCACGGCGGACGGCTTTGGAAACCGCTTCGATCGCGTCGGCCTGCCCGATCACGCGCTTGCCAAGGATTTCCTCCATTTCGAGCAGCTTTTCGCGCTCGCCTTCCATCATCTTGTCGATAGGTATGCCGGTCCAGCGGCTGACGACGCTGGCGATATCCTCTTCGGTCACTTCCTCGCGCAGCAGCGCGTCGTCGGTGAGGTCTTCGGCTTCGGCCAGCTTCTTTTCGAGCTCGGGGATACGCCCGTAAGACAGCTCGCCCGCCTTGGCGAGATCGCCCGAGCGTTGAGCCTGTTCCAACTCCAGCCGCGCCGCATCGAGCTCTTCCTTGATCTTGCCTTCGGCTTCGATCTTGTCGCGCTCGTTCTGCCAGCGCGTGGTCAGCTCGGTGGATTCCTGTTCAAGCTCGGCCAGCTCCTTGCGCAGATTGGCCAGGCGTTCTTTGGAGGCGGCGTCGTCTTCCTTTTCGAGCGCGGATTCCTCGATCTTCAATTGGATGATCCGGCGGTCGAGGGATTCAATCTCTTCGGGCTTCGATTCCACTTCCATGCGGATGCGCGAAGCGGCCTCGTCCATCAGGTCGATGGCCTTGTCCGGAAGAAAACGGTTCTGGATGTAGCGGTCGGACAGGCGCGCTGAGGCGACGATGCTGCCATCAGTTATGCGCACGCCGTGGTGGAGTTCGTATTTGTCCTTGATACCGCGAAGAATGCTGATCGTGTCCTCGACGCTCGGTTCTTCGATATAAACCGGCTGGAAACGCCGCTGGAGCGCGGGGTCTTTCTCAACATACTTTTGGTACTCGTCGAGCGTGGTCGCGCCGATGCAGTGCAGCTCGCCGCGCGAGAGGGCGGGCTTCAACAAGTTGGAAGCGTCCATCGAGCCCTCGCTCGCGCCCGCTCCAATCAGCGTGTGCATTTCGTCAATGAACAGGATGATCTGACCATCCGCGTGCTTGACCTCGTCGAGCACCGATTTCAGCCGCTCTTCGAACTCGCCGCGATATTTTGCACCCGCAATCAGCGCGCCCATGTCGAGGCTCATCAGCGTGCGGCCCTTTAGGCTGTCGGGCACGTCGCCATTAGCGATGCGCAGCGCCAGACCTTCGGCGATCGCGGTTTTCCCGGTGCCGGGTTCGCCGATCAGCGCGGGATTGTTCTTGGTCCGCCGCGCCAGAATCTGGACGGTGCGACGGATCTCCTCGTCGCGCCCAATGACAGGATCGAGCTTGCCGTCGCGCGCCGCCTGCGTCAGGTCGCGGGCGAATTTCTCCATCGCGTCATAGGTGCTTTCGGCGTTGACGCTGTCCGCCTTTTTACCACCGCGAAGGTCTTCAATCGCGGAATTGAGGCTTTGCGGGGTGACGCTTGCCGCCTTCATCGCCTCGCCGGTGTCGCCCGGCGCGAGCGCGAGCGCGGTCAGAAGCCGCTCCACCGTCACGTAGCTGTCGCCCGCTTTGTCCGCGAGCTGTTCGGCGTTGTCGAGCAAGCGCACGGCATCGTTATCAAGGCCCGGTTGCTGCTGCGCGCCGCCGCCCGTCACGACCGGGATCTTGCTGAGCGCAGCGTCCACCGCGCTGACCGCCAAGGCCGCCTCGCCGCCCGCGCGTTGGATCAATCCGGCGGCCATACCCTCTTCATCCTCAAGCAAGGCCTTGAGGATGTGCGTGGGCGTGATCCGCTGGTGATTCATGCGGATCGCGACGGTGAGCGCGGACTGGAGAAAGCCCTTGGCGCGGTCGGTGAATTTCTCGAGATTCATGGTTTAAAGGCCCCTCCTTGGAAGACCGCCCCGATATAGTGTTGCATATTTGCAACACAAGAGTTCGAGCGCGAGTTTCGTCGATGCGCGGCGTCGCGGATGCCCATCATCAACCAAACCCTCACAATCAAATGGTGTGTTACCCGACTAGGTGGGTTGGTCCAACGCTTTTGCAAGCGCCATTGGGCGAACCGCTTGACCTCCCCTCCCCGCGCCGCAATTGTCGCGTCAAGATTTTTGGGAGAGACACGCCTCATGACATGGGCAAAGCGCATCGGGATCGGCCTCGCCGGTCTCCTTATCCTCGTTTTCATCGCACTTGCGACTTGGGAGCCATTCCTGGCAAACCCAGCGCTGACGGCGTCAGATACACCCTATCGTGCCGAGATCATCCGCGATGAATACGGCGTGCCGCATATCTATGGAAAGACCGACGCTGACGTCGCCTTTGGCGTCGCGGTGGCGCATTCCGAAGATGACTTCTTCACCCTGCAAGATGTGATCGCCATGTCGCGCGGTCGCTATGGTGCGATCGCCGGACAGGAAGGCGCGACCTTCGATTATGTCTACCACCTGCTCGACGCGCGCGGCACCGCGCAAAGCGAATACCCCAAGCTGCCCGAAGACACACGCGCTCTGTTTGAAGGCTACGCTGCGGGGCTCAACCACTACGCGGCGCAACATCCCGGCGAAGTGAAGCTCGCCAACCTCTTCCCCGTCAACGGCGAAGACGTGGCGGCGGGCTTTGTGCTGCGCCAGCCGTTCTTCTTTGGCCTCGCCAACGTGATCGGCCCGCTGGTGGCGGGCGACGAGCTGAACCGCGAATTCGGCCCCGACATTCCCGGCTTCCCGCGCGAGCCCTTGAATGGCCCCGGCAACGACAGCCCCGCGCCCACCGTCACCGCGCACAAAGGCGTGCATCCACTGCCGTGGGGTGACGACGCGGCTTTGCTGGGCTCCAACGCTTTCGCTGTGGCGCCCGAAGCCTCGGGCGGCGTCACCACACTCATCGCCAATTCGCACCAACCGCTGCGCGGCGGCGTGGCGTGGTACGAATTCAGCGTGGAGAGCGAGGAAGGCTGGCACTTCACCGGCGCGAATTTCCCCGGATCGCCCTTCCCGTTTCTGGGGCATAACGAGCATCTGGGTTGGACCAACACGGTCAACCGCCCCGACATGGCCGACGTTTACAAGCTCGAAGTTCAGAGCACGGCGGTGCTGAACACCAGTGTCACCAAGTATCGCGTCGATGATCAATGGCTCGAACTGGAGAGAAAGACCGTCACTCTGCCCGTCAAATTCGGTCCCGTCACTCTGCCCATCCGGCGCGAGGTCCTGCGCAGCGTTCACGGCCCCGTGATCCAGAATGACAAGGGCTATTTCGCCATCCGCTATGGCGGGATGGGCCAAGTCGATCAGCTCGACGCCTATTATCGCATCAACAAGGCCACCAGCCTCGAAGAGTGGCAGACGCAGATGGAACGCATGGCGATCCCGTCCACCAACTTCATCTATGCCGATGAGAGGGGCAACATCGCCTATGTCTACAACGCCGCAATCCCCAACCGCCCCGAAGATGTCGAGGCGAACTGGCGCGGGATTCTCGACGGCTCACGCTCGGATCTCATCTGGCAGGGCTCGGTTGGCTATGATCGCCTGCCCAAGCTGATCAATCCCGAAAGCGGCTGGGTGTACAATTCCAATAATGAGCCCTTCACCGCCGCGGGCGCGGGCAGCGATCTGGACCCGGCAAGCTTTTCGCCGCTGCTCGGTGTGGAGCGCAAGCAGACCAACCGTTCGCGCCGCGCCTACAAGCTGCTGAGCGAGGCCGAGGTGCTGGATCGCGCCACGATGAAGACG
>JBCCKJ010000118.1:0-7343 GCA_039027455.1 Pseudomonadota bacterium
CAACGACATCCATATTGTCGACCAGAACCTGCTTCGCCGCGGTGGCGATGGCCATCATGCCGCTGGAGCACTGTCGGTCGATTGACTGGCCCGACACGGTCACCGGAGCGCCGCCGCGCAGTGCGACCTGACGGCCGATATTGCCGCCCTGCGCGCCCTGCTGGAGTGCGCTGCCCCACACGACATCATCGATCTCAGCGGGGTCGATGCCCGCGCGCTCAACCGCCGCGCTGAGGGAATAGGCGCCAAGCGTGGCGCCAGGCGTGGCGTTGAAGCCACCTTTGTAAGCCCGGCCAATCGGGGTGCGGGCGGTGGAGACGATAACGGCGTCACGTGCCATGGGTTTGTCCTTTCAAGAGGTGATACGATCCGGGCGTTGGATGCCCGTTAAGGGGTGTCTGAGCGCCGCAGCGTTCAGACGAAATACGATCAGACGAAGTACTGGGTGATCCACTCACAGATCAGCGCGGGCTTATCCTCGCCTTCGATCTCGATGGTGATTTCGGCGGTTTGCTGCCACTGGCCCGGGCGCTTTTCGATCATCTCGAGCAGTTTCCAATGGCCGCGAATGCGCTTGCCAACGCGCACGGGCGCAATAAAGCGGGTTTTGTTGCCGCCATAGTTCACACCCATCTTCACGCCGTCGATCTTGGGCATGTCGCTGTTGGCTCCGAGATACGGGATCATCGACAGGGTCATGAAGCCGTGCACGATGGTCCCGCCGAACGGGGTCATCTTGGCTTTTTCTTCGTCGATATGGATGAACTGGTGGTCGCCGGTGGCGTCGGCGAACATGTTCACCTTGTCCTGGGTCATATGGACCCATTCGCTGCTGCCAAGGTTTTCGCCGGTTTTCGCGGCCAGATCCTGCGGGGTCATAAGGGTGTCTCCTCTCGTCTCGCGCGCCCGCTTTTGTTGCGGGCCACGCACCTAATTGCGCGCGCTACATGGCGCATCGCAAGGGCCAACGCAACGCTTGGAAAGGACGGTGGCGCGGCGAAAGCGCGTGCCGTTACGGTATCGCCGTCTTCCATTTGGTGCACTCACGCCGCGAGTTGCCATGCAGTCAAACGGGCGCCCTTTGATTGGCCGCCTGACCGCGTGTGCGAATCGGCGCGTAAGTGGGAGAGGAACCGCCCACTCCCCACCCTCCGTTAGTCTTGTGTTTACCATCCGGCCTTACCGATCCTTAAGTGTGAACTCGGGAATTCCCGTAGGGTTTTGGGAATAGACCGGTTGAACGACTCAGAGTGCGCTGTGCGGTTTGGGTTCTCGCCGGGACGATCCGGTCAAAGGTGGGCGCAATGGGAATTGAAGCGCTGCGACGAAAGGCCCAGCAAGAGGCCGCGCAGAAACAGGCGGAATTGGAGGCGAAGCAGGCGCGAGGTGGGCTCGGGTCAAAATTTGCCGCGCATCTGGTTCCGGCCGGGATCTCGAACCACAATCTGTTTGCGCCTCTGCTCATGATCTGGGGCGCGGCGGTGTTTGGTTTGAGCGCGTTAGCGTTGCCGAGCGGCGTCACGGCGGGCTTTCTTGAGCGAACGGGTATGGACGGGTTTGGAGCCGCCGGGGCGCTGGCTTTCGCGGGCGTGACCGCGCTCATAGGCGCGCTCATCGGTTCGACCCTGGCCAAGGCTGCTCAACGCGCTACGAACACTGAGGCACCTGCCGTCACAGCGAGCGAGGAGTCCGAAGCGCAGGCGGACGAAAAAGAACCCCGCCATGTGACACCCGACATCGACGAAGTCCTCGAAGCCGCCGAACTGCTTCAGTCGCAGGACCTGAAACTGGACGACATTCCCACGCCAGACCTCTCCGATGCAACCGAGGACGATACGCAGCCTGAGCCGCTCGATCCGCCGGTCGACATGCAACCCGGTGCCGAAAGCGAAGAGGAAATCGTCGCGCTCGACCTTGGCGAATATGATGAGTTGCTGGACGTGCAAAACCCAACGGCGAGCGAGCCCGAAGCCGTCACTGGAATTCAGAAGCTTCGTCAGACGCCGCCCGCCGATCTCAGCCTCGTCCAGCTCGTCGAACGTTTCGCCGCCGCGCTGCGTGACCTGCAAGACGCCAGCACTCCGCGCGCCAAACAGGTCGAAGCCCTTTCGCAAGGGCCAGAAGGCGAACGCGCGCTAACGCAGGCGTTGCAAGCCTTAGAAGGCATGACAAAGGGCGCAGGAGCTCAAGTCGCCAACGATGCCGCCCCCGAGGCCCCAATTGCACCGACCGGAACCGTCGACGCATCGGCCCTTAAAGAAACCGAGAAGGAATTGCGGGTAGCCCTGTCTCGCCTGCAAGCGTTAAGCGGCGCGGCGTAACGCCCCGTCCAAGAGGCTGCAAATCCTGCATTACAGCGCGTGGTTCTGTGCGTGATGCGCAATAGCGTTAAAGCCTGACCTTAGGCCTGCGCAATAATACTTCGCATTGTGCGGTTGCAAAATCACTTTTGACTTGGCAATGGGGTGTGCGAAACGCTCTCGGCGCTGAATCGTATATAGATAGCGCAAAGAGCGAAGAGCACCCGCCGTCTGGCATATCTGGCAAACACCGCAGCGCCGCGAGTTTGCACCTAGCCAGGGCCGGCATCTGACAGGATGGAACACCGCCATGGGATACCCAGTTTCCCAGGGTCTTTATGACCCCGCCAACGAACATGACGCCTGCGGCGTCGGCATGATCGCCCATATCAAGGGCGAGAAAAGCCATGCCATCGTGGCGCAGGCGCTCGAGATTCTGGAGCGGATCGACCATCGCGGCGCGGTGGGCGCGGATCCGCTTTTGGGTGATGGCGCGGGCATCCTTTTGCAAATCCCTGATCCGCTGCTGCGCGATTGGGCCAAAGAGCACGATCTCGATCTGCCGCAGCCGGGCCATTACGCGGTGGCTATGTGCTTCATGCCGCAGGACGAAGCGTCTCGCGCGTTCATCACCGAACGGTTTGAAACCTTCATCGCAAAAGAAGGCCAGCGCCTGATTGGCTGGCGCGATGTGCCCGTCACGCTTGATGGGCTGGGCGACGCGGTGATCGATTCGATGCCGGTGATCCAACAGGCCGTGATCGCGTGTGGAGAGACCTGCGCCGATCAGGACGCGTTTGAGCGCAAGTGCCTGGTCATTCGCAAGCAGGTGCAAAACCCGCTGCCTGAACTGGCCGTAAAGCACGACCTGCCCGGCCTCACCGACCTTTACATGCCGAGCTTTTCCAGCCGCAGCATCGTCTACAAAGGCCTGTTGCTGTGCGATCAGGTGAAGAGCTTTTTTGACGATCTCCGCGATGAGCGCTGCGTTTCGGCGCTGGGCCTTGTGCACCAGCGCTTTTCGACCAACACCTTCCCCAGCTGGCGCCTCGCCCACCCGTTCCGCCTGATCGCGCACAATGGCGAGATCAACACCGTGCGCGGCAATGTGAACTGGATGAACGCGCGCCGCCGCACCATGGAAAGCGATCTGCTCGGTCCCGATCTCGACAAGATCTGGCCGATCATTCCGCACGGTCAATCGGACACGGCGTGTCTCGACAACGCGCTCGAATTGCTGCTGGCGGGTGGATACTCGCTGCCGCACGCGATGATGATGCTGATGCCGGAAGCGTGGGGCGGAAACACGCTGATGGATGAGGGCCGCCGCGCTTTCTACGAATACCACGCCGCCTTGATGGAGCCGTGGGACGGCCCCGCTGCCGTGTGCTTCACCGATGGCCGCCAGATCGGCGCTACGCTGGACCGCAACGGTCTGCGCCCCGCCCGCTTCTGTGTCACCAAAGATGACATTGTGTGCCTTGCTTCGGAAAGCGGCGTGCTGCCGTTCGCCGAAGAAGACATCACGCGCAAATGGCGCTTGCAGCCGGGCAAGATGCTGCTGATCAACTTGGAGCAAGGCCGCATCATCGAAGACAGCGATCTGAAAGCGGAACTGGCGGCGGAAGAGCCCTATGCCGAGTGGCTCGATCAGGCGCAGTTCAAGCTGGATGATTTGGACATCATCGACCCGGAATTCGCCGAGCTGCCGCAGGACGAAAATCAGGAAACACCCACCCTGCTGCAAGCGCAGCAAGCGTTTGGCTATACGCAGGAAGACGTCTCGAAATTCCTCGAGCCCATGGCTCTGAAAGCAGACGATCCGATTGGGTCGATGGGCACCGACACGCCAATTGCGGTCCTCTCGGACCGTTCGCGCTTGCTCTACGATTATTTCAAACAGAACTTCGCGCAGGTCACCAATCCGCCGATCGATCCGATCCGCGAAGAGCTGGTGATGAGCCTGCTTTCGATGATCGGCCCGCGCCCCAATCTGCTGGGCCGCGACGCGGGCACGCATAAGCGCTTGGAAGTGGAACAGCCGATCCTCACCAATGAGGACCTAGCGAAAATCCGATCGGTCGAAACGACGCTCGACGGCGCGTTCCGCTGCTCGAACATCGACATTACGTGGGACGCGGAAAGCGGGGTCGAAGGGCTCGAACTCGCGATCAAGGAAATGTGCTGGGCCGCGACCGAAGCGGTGCTGCAGGACCAGAACATCCTCGTCCTGTCGGATCGCAAGCAGGGGCCGGACCGTATTCCAATGCCCGCGCTGCTCGCCACCGCGGCGGTGCACCACCACCTGGTGCGGCAGGGTCTGCGAATGCAGACAGGCCTCGTCGTCGAAACCGGCGAAGCGCGCGAAGTGCACCATTTCTGCGCGCTGGCGGGCTATGGCGCGGAAGCGATCAACCCCTACGTGGCGTTCGAGACCATCGAGGAAATCCGCGCGCGCAAGCACCCGGAAGTGGACGCGAAGGACGCCGAGAAGAACTACATCAAAGCCATCGGTAAGGGCATCCGCAAAGTGATGTCGAAGATGGGCATCTCGACCTATCAATCCTATTGCGGGGCGCAGATCTTTGACGCGGTGGGCCTGTCCAGCGCGTTTGTCGAAACCTATTTCACCGGCACCTCGACAACCATCGAAGGCGTGGGGCTAGCCGAAGTAGGCGAGGAAACGGTGCGCCGCCACGCGCAAGCTTATGGCGACAACCCACTCTACAAGGGGATGCTCGATGTGGGCGGCATCTACCAATATCGCCTGCGCGGCGAAGAGCACGCCTGGACTCCGGACAACGTGGCGCAACTCCAGCACGCGGTGCGCGGCAACAAGGCCGAGACCTACGAAGAGTTTGCCGCTTCGATCAACGAACAGTCCGAACGTCTGCTAACGATCCGCGGGTTGATGGAGTTCAAATCGGCCGAAACGCCGATCGATATCGACGAGGTTGAACCCGCGAGCGAGATCGTCAAACGCTTCAGCACCGGCGCGATGAGCCTGGGTTCGATCAGCCACGAAGCGCACTCGACGATGGCGCTGGCGATGAACCGCATCGGCGGTCGCTCGAACACCGGTGAAGGCGGCGAGGAGCCGTTCCGCTTCAAGCCGATGGACAACGGCGATTCGATGCGCAGTCGGATCAAGCAGGTCGCCTCAGGCCGCTTTGGCGTGACGACCGAATATCTCGTCAATTCCGACGACATCCAGATCAAGATGGCACAAGGCGCGAAGCCCGGCGAAGGCGGCCAACTGCCCGGCCACAAGGTCGACAAGCGCATCGGCGCGGTGCGTCACTCGACGCCAGGCGTGGGTCTGATCTCTCCGCCGCCGCATCACGATATCTATTCGATCGAAGATCTCGCGCAGCTGATACACGATCTGAAAAACGTGCAACCGGAATCGCGCATTTCGGTGAAGCTGGTGTCCGAAGTGGGCGTCGGCACCGTGGCCGCGGGCGTCTCCAAAGCGCGCGCCGATCACGTCACCATTTCGGGCTATGACGGAGGCACGGGCGCTTCGCCGCTGACGTCGCTGACGCACGCCGGAAGCCCGTGGGAAATTGGTCTCGCGGAAACGCAGCAGACGCTGCTGCTCAACGATCTGCGCACGCGCATCGCGGTGCAGGTCGATGGCGGCCTTCGCACCGGGCGCGACGTCGCCATTGGCGCTTTGCTAGGGGCGGACGAGTTCGGCTTCTCCACCGCCCCGCTGATCGCGGCGGGCTGTATCATGATGCGCAAGTGCCACTTGAACACCTGCCCCGTCGGCGTCGCGACACAAGACCCCGAACTGCGCAAGCGCTTCACCGGCCAGCCCGAGCACGTGATCAACTACTTCTTCTTCGTCGCCGAAGAGCTGCGGGCGATCATGGCGGAGATGGGCTTCCGCACAATGGACGAGATGATCGGACGCGTGGACCGCTTGGACATGAACCGTGTCCACCGCCACTGGAAAGCGCGCGGCATCAATCTCGACCGCATCCTCTACAAGCCCGAGCTGCAAGAGGGCGCGATGCTGCGCCAAACCGAAGGGCAGGATCACGGCCTTGACGCTGCGATGGATCTCAAACTCATCGCCGACGCCAAGGACGCGATCGAAGCGAAGACGCCCGTGCAAATCGACACCGAGGTGCGCAACGTCAACCGTACCGTGGGCACCATGCTGTCCGGCGAAGTCGCCAAAGCGCACGGCCACGAAGGCCTCGCTCCGGACACAATCCGCATCAACCTGACCGGCGTGGCCGGGCAAAGCTTTGGCGCGTGGGTCGCGCATGGCGTGACGCTCGATCTGGTGGGCGACGCCAACGACTATGTTGGCAAAGGCCTTTCGGGCGGCCGCCTGATTGTGCGCCAGCCGGACGGCGTGGCGCGCGACGCGACCGACAACATTATCGTCGGCAACACCGTGCTGTACGGCGCGATCGCGGGCGAGGCGTATTTCAACGGCGTGGGCGGCGAACGCTTTGCCGTGCGCAATTCGGGCGCCATCGCGGTGGTCGAAGGCACCGGCGATCACACCTGCGAATACATGACCGGCGGCGTGGTCGTCGTGCTGGGCAAGACGGGGCGCAACTTTGCAGCCGGCATGAGCGGCGGTGTCGCCTATGTCTACGACGCGGATGGCGCCTTTTCGAACCTCGTCAATCACGCGCAGGTCGACCTGATGCCGATCAGCGCCGAAGCTGATCTTGAAGAAGGCACGGGCCGCCCGCAGCAGCGGGCGCGCTCGGTCCACGATTTCGGCATGGGCGATATGCTGCGTCACGACGCGGATCGCCTTCGTATCTTGGTGGAGCGGCACCAGCTGCACACCGGCAGCGCGCGGGCGGGTGAGCTTCTGGCCGATTGGGACACAGCGCTCACGCGCTTCGTCAAAGTCATGCCACGCGATTACAAACGCGCGCTCGAAGCGCTTGAGGCCGAACGCCTCGAAGCCGCTAGCGTCGCCGCGGAATAAAGAGCAAAGACCATGGGTAAAGACACCGGATTTCTCGAACTGGATCGGCGCGAGCGCGACTATCTCGATCCGCAGGAACG
>JBCCKJ010000119.1:0-7301 GCA_039027455.1 Pseudomonadota bacterium
CCCCTTCAAGCTCCACCGCAAAGCGTCCTTTGGTGATGGCCATGGCGTCCAGCAGCGGGTCTTCGGGCGCGAGATCCGCAGCGACCAATCCGTACCCTTCCACTTTGTTCGCAACGAGCTGCCGGGTGGTCGTCTCCGTGGCGATGACGAGTGTGAGTGGGCCGGCCTTTTCGGTGCGCCTCGCCAAACCAATACGCTTCGCCTGTTTGTCACAGCGAATGACGAAGGGGTGGACGGGGTTTCCTATGCCAAACAGGCCCAGACTCTCGGATGCCTCGTCGGAATAGAGCCAGGTGCCGGGCGTTTGCGGCCCTTCGAGGTAGTTCTCATGCGTCTCGCCCTCGGGTTCTTGTGAGCTTTGCGCGGCGTTGGCGCAGGCGGCGACGGAGATGACGGCGGCGAGGAGAACGTGGGAGAGCGCTTTCATGCCCTGACAATGCGCGCTAACGGCTTTTGCGTCCATGGCTAAAGCGTCGAAAAATTCTGCGAAATCATCTGGCAAGCTCAGGGTGGATCAGCTGCTGGTCGAGCGCGGGTTGGCCGAAAGCCGCACGCGCGCTCAAGCGCTGATTATGGCGGGTACGGTGTTTGTAGGCGAGATGAAGGTAGAGAAGCCGGGCCAACCGGTGGCTCTAGACGCGGCGATTGAGGTGCGCGGCCGCGATCATCCCTGGGTCAGTCGGGGCGGGATCAAACTGGCGCACGCTCTGGAGCACTTCCACATAGATCCCACAGGCGTAGTGGCGATGGACATTGGCAGTTCGACCGGCGGCTTCACTGACGTGCTTTTGCAGGGCGGCGCGGAGCATGTCTTTGCGGTCGACAGCGGCACCAATCAGCTCGCCTGGACTCTGCGGCAGGATGACCGAGTGACCGTCTTGGAGCAGACCAGCGCGCGCCTACTGACGCCCGAATTGATCGACCGCGCGTGTGATATGGTGGTGTGCGACGCGAGCTTTATCAGCCTTGCCAAAGTGCTTGAGGTTCCGCTGCAATTAGCCGCACCGCAGTGCCGATTGGTGGCCTTGATCAAGCCTCAATTCGAGGTTGCCAAGGGTGAAGTGGGTAAGGGCGGCGTGGTCCGCGAGACGGCCTTACACCAGCGTGTGTGTGATGAAGTTCGTGAATGGTTAGAGAGCCTTGGTTGGGATATCGAAGGTACCGTCGAAAGTCCGATCACGGGGCCGAAGGGCAACGTAGAGTTCTTAATTTCTGCCGAGCGTTCTTGATTGGCGAACGCAGTGTCTACGCATCCTCCAGCTCCAGCGAACTGATCTTCGCGTCGAGATCAATCGGGATTTGCGCGAGTACTTCGACGCCGCTTCCTTTCTCATAGGCGGCGTCGCCCAGATCGGCGACCAGGTGCTCCTGCATCTCGTCTCGTCGGCGCAATAGGTCGGCGATTTCTTCACGGTAAAGCGCGACCATCGCGGTGACGAAGCGGTTGACCAGATCGTCTTCTTTCGTGTCGTCGACGTTAAAGTCCGTCAGGTGATCGATCATCACATCGGCGGGGTAGAGAAACTCGTTGGTCACAAACCGATTGGTGGCAAACCAAGCGCGCGGGATGCCCAGTGTGTTGATCGAAAGACCAATCACGTGGGTCACGTGCGCCTTGGCGTCCTCACCTTGGGGCGGCCAGACCTTGGGCTCCAGTCCTGTAGGCAGTTGGGTACGGTGCAGGAACAGGTGAAAGTGCCCGTGTTCATCTTCGTCTCGGCTGCCAGCGGCGTGGACATGATAATACCAGCGCGCTTTGCAAGATACGCTGCGCGCGTCGCCTTTGGGATAGTGCGTCCAGAACGTCGCGCCGTCTTCGGGGATCACACGCAGCATTAAAGGCTTTTGCTCCGCGGCCATGGCGGTGATCGTTTCGATAACAGTGAGGGCGGCGGTTTCGGGTGTCATAGGCGTGGTTTCGTCTGGCGTGGTGTTGAGGTTACGGACGCTATGCCGGATTATTGGAGTGCGGCGTTGATGCGGATCAAGCCGCTGGTTTCGTCAGAATCGAAAAGGGCCGACGGCAACCTAAGTGGTCGCCGCCGGCCCTTTTTGTTCCTCACACGCTATAGGAAGCGTGGCGGCTGGTCCGATTACTCGGCCGCAGCGCAGCACTCGGCGGCGCAGCAAGCGGCGCCACAATCAGCGGCTTCGCAACCTTCGGCGGCGCAGCAGCCTTCAGCGGCACAGCAACCTTCGGCAGCACAGCAGCCCTCAGCGGCGCAGCAACCTTCAGCGGCGCAGCATGCCGGAGCTTCGACCGACGTGGCGTCGGCTTCGGTGGCCGCTTCTTCAGCCGGGGCCGAGCAGGCCGCGGTGGTGACAGCAAGACCGCCGGCAACCGCCAGCATCGAAGCAAAGTTGGTTTTCTTCATGTGAGTGTTCCCCTCAAGAGAGCCCTGAACAAGTTGGCTCTAGAACAAATGTTGCAGAGCGCGCGATTTTCCTCCTGCTTGCCGTGTCGCGCTCCGAATCACGGCAAGATTGTGGCGAAGCTAGCACAATGTCGGCGCAGCGCTATTCCCTTTTGTGTTCTTTGCGCAGGATCGCGCGTTTCTGGTGGGAAATTGCTCATCAGCAAGGGTTTAAACGGGTTTCTTTCGAGACAAACAGTGTTGGGCGTTGCGGCTATTCCGGCTCATTTCGCGTCAATTGTGGCCACACATTGGCCTTGTCGCCTGTAAAGTGTAACGGGGCGCTGCGCACGCGTGCCCGTTGGGTCAAGCTGTGGCTTTTTGTGCAGGACTCGAGGTCCAGTCTCGCAGGAGTGAAGATGAATTTTCCCGCTTCTCAAGAACAATTGCGCGCGAGCTTTCTGCGCTGGTCGCTGTTTTGCGTGCCGCTTATCCTCTTGATCGGGTTCATGGGCGGCAAACTCGGATCGCCCGATACCTTCTGGTTTCAGAACTTAACCAAACCCGCCATTTTCCCGCCGCCCGCGCTGTTTGGCGTCGTGTGGTCCATTCTGTTTGTCATGATCGGTTTTGCCGTAGCGCTCGTCGCGTCGGCTTGGGGTGCGTATGGTCGAGGGCTGGCGTTGATCGCTTTTGTGCCGCATTTCTTGATCACGACCGCTTGGACCGCGGTGTTCTTCGGCATGGAAAGCATGCAGGGCGGTTTGGTGGTGCTGGGCGCGGCGGTGGTCACCTTATTGCCCGTGATCTGGCTGTTCTTCCGTATACGCCGCTCGGCGGCCCTGTTGCTTGTCCCATATCTGGGATGGTTGTGCTTCGCCTCGGCTCTCAACTATCAATTCATAGCGGAAAACCCTGACGGGGGCCTTGAGGGCAGCGGCGGCGCGGCGGTGGAAGTCTCGCTCTGATAGGTCTGCGGCGCTAACGGCTCTGGACATAGCGCCGCTTCGCGACCACATAGCGGCCATGCAAAGCGAAAACCCTCTGATCGCCGATATCGTCAAAATGGCCAACAGCGCGGCTGGCACCATGGCCGGCATGACGCGTGAAGCGCGCGAGAGCGCACGTGAGCGGATGCGTGAAGCGATGGGCGGCATGGATTTTGTGAGCCGCGAAGAGTTCGAAACGATCAAAGCCATGGCGCAAAAGGCCCGCGAACAGGCCGACGCGCTCGAAGCAAAGATCGCTGAGCTGGAAGCCAAACTTAAGTAACCCGGCTATGCCGGCGAGGCCATGAACCTCTCCGCCCCCGCCATTCTGATCGCCAGCCGACCACACGCGGAGACGGCGGCGATCGCGCGTTTCCTGACCGAAGAACATGGCCTTGTGGCAGGCTATGTCGCGGGGGGACGTGGAAGACAGCTGCGCCCGGTCATTATTCCCGGCAATCTGGTCGATCTGGAATTGCGCGCGCGCTCGGCCAGCCAGCTTCCCTTTGCCAAGGTGGAACTGGTGGAGAGCCGAGGCCCGTGGCTCTCCGAACCATTGCCCGCCGCCGCGATCCAATGGGCCTGCGCCTTCACCGCGACCGCTTTGCCCGAACGCAACCCTTACCCTACTCTTTATCAAGCACTCTGCGCCTTGCTCGACGCGGTGTGCCACGCGCCCTCGGCGCGCGGATGGCTCGCCGCAATGGTCGCCTATGAGGCGATGCTGCTGCGCGAGTTGGGGTATGGCGGGACCAAGCCCGATTTGGCGGCGCCGTTTGACGAGCAATTCGAAGCCTTTCGCCAATTGCACAAGCCCTTGGCGCGCTATCTGCTTGTGGATCAAAGCCGCGATGTTATGGCCGCGCGGGTGGCGCTGGGCGAACGGCTGGCGCGGATGATAAATTAAAGGATTCGATCGGTGAAAATCGCGGTTCTGGCCGGGGACGGTATTGGCCCCGAGGTCACACACGAAGCGGTGCGCGTCTTGGAAGCGCTTGGGCTTGATGGCTTGGAGCTCACCCACGCGGATGTGGGCGGCGTCGCTTACAAGAACCACGGCCACCCGCTCCCAACCGAAACGCTGGAAACCGCGCGCGCGGCCGACGCGATCCTGTTTGGCGCGGTGGGTGATCCTGATTGCGACGCGCTGGAGAGGCATCTGCGCCCGGAACAGGCGATTCTGGGCCTGCGTAAAGAGCTTGAGCTGTTCGCCAATTTGCGCCCTGCCAAAGTGTTTGCGGGGCTGGAGCATCTCTCCCCGCTCAAACCCGAGATTGCGCGCGCAATGGATATGCTGATCGTGCGCGAGCTGAACGGCGACGTTTACTTTGGGGAGAAGGCCATTGGTGAGACGCCCGAAGGCGAGCGCGAAGGTTGGGACCGAATGTCCTATTCCGAGCCCGAAGTGCGCCGGATCGGCGAGGTCGCCTATCGCGCCGCGATGCAGGCGGGCGTGGGCCTGACCAGCGTCGACAAGGCCAACGTTCTTGAGACCAGCCAGGTTTGGCGTGACACGATCATCGCGCAGAACGCCGAGTTTGTGGATGTGCCGCTCAGCCACATGTATGTCGACAACGCGGCCATGCAGATCATTTCCCATCCGGCGCAGTTCAAGGTGATGGTCACCGGCAATTTGTTTGGCGATATCCTGTCCGACCTAGCGAGCGCCGCTGTCGGATCCATCGGCCTCTTGCCCAGCGCGTCGCTCGGCAGCCGCCAGACCGCGCACGGCACCTACGGGCTTTACGAACCGATCCACGGCTCCGCGCCCGATATCGCGGGGCAGGGCAAAGCCAATCCCATGGCGACGATCCTTTCGGCTGCAATGATGTTGCGGCATTCCTTTGGTCTGGAAGCCGAGGCAGCGCGTGTTGAAGCCGCCGTGGAACGCGCGCTCGCCGATGGTTTGCGCGGCGGCGATTTGGGCGGTGACGCGGGATGCGAGGCGATCGGCGCGGGTGTGCGCGAACGGCTGTAATGCTCTCATGCCGCTCGATCTCGCGATCATCCTTCCCACACTGAATGAGCGACGCAATCTGGCCCCGCTCGTCGAACGGATTGACGACGCGTTGGGAGCCGGCGGCTGGGAAGTCTTGATCGTCGACGACAACAGCCAGGATGGCACTGCCGACGAAGCGCGCGCCCTAGCTCTGCAAGACTCTCGCGTGCGAGTGATCCAGCGCATTGGTCGCCGGGGATTAGCTAGCGCCGCGATTGAAGGTTTCTGCGCCACCGCCGCGCCTTTTGTGGCCGTGATGGACGCTGATCATCAACACGATCCGGCGCTGCTGCCGCGAATGTTGCGGGCCTTGAAAGCCGCCGAAGCGGATATCTGCGTCGCCAGTCGATTTGCCGAAGGGGCTAGCACGCAGGACTGGGCCAATCCCGAGCGTGAGAAGCTCTCCGGCTTTGCGAATGGCATTGCGCGCGCGATCACTGGCGTTGAATTGAGCGATCCCATGAGCGGGTATTTCATGCTCCCCACGGGCACCGCGCGCGATCTGGTTCCACGCCTGTCAGGTATCGGCTTCAAGATCCTGCTTGATCTGCTGGCGACGTCGCCCACGCCGATGAGGGTGAAGGAGTTTCCGCTTCAGTTTGCGGCGCGGCGAGAGGGCGCGAGCAAGCTTGATCGCGCGGTTCTGTTCGATTTTCTGGCCGGGCTTTACGACAAGACTTTGGGCCGGGTGATCCCGACGCGCTTTGCCCTGTTCGGTACGGTCGGCGCGGCGGGAGTGATTGTTCATATGGCGGTGTTGGCCGCGATGCTTTTTATCTTCGAAGAGCGTTTCACACTGGCGCAAGGCATCGCGGTGCTGACCGCGATGAGCTTCAACTTTTGGCTCAACAATTGGCTGACTTATCGCGACAAGCGGCTGCGCGGGCTGGGACCCGTCTTGCGCGGCTGGATTGGCTTTTGCGCGACCTGCGCGGTGGGCGGCTTTGCTAACGTGGCGGTGGCCACCTTGCTGGAAGCGCGAGGGATTTATTGGGCGCTTGCCGCCTTGTGCGGCATTCTGATGGGATCGGTGTGGAACTACGCCTTGTCGAGCCGCTTTGTCTGGGGCCGGTTCTGACCCGCCACCATAGGCCTCCGCGCCGACACGGAACAAACTCCTCTTACGGACGTAGTGTTCAAAAATAACAATATGTCTGCGCTTTGCGCATCATTATTCGAATGGAGGGGGCTACGGCTACATCCGCACTCGAGCGCTCGAACTCGGCTGGCTTGACGATTTCAAGCCGGGACACTTTTGCGCGCATGCGCGACGCGTGTCGACAAGACCCCGGCGCGTTTCATGGCGCGATCGCTAAGCGACAGATTTGCTGGCTTCTTCCCGAGCGGAACGCGTGGGCGTTTTATGATGAAACCCAAGGCGCCTGGCGTGCGTGGAACGCTGCGGACGCGTCGCCCCTGACGCTTGACCTGCCCGAGAACTTTGATCCGTGGGAGCGCTCCTTCAACGACGACAATCCGCCGCACTGGCGCTGGTTTGAAGGCGGGCTGACCAACGCCGCGTTTAATGAAGTTGACCGTCATGTTCTCGATGGGTTTGGCGACGAAGCCGCGCTCATTTTCGAAGGCGACCGCTGGAATATGGCGAGCGATGGTGGGCGCGGTGGCCCCGTCGATGCGGAAACCGTGTCGCGCAAGAAGCTGATGCTCGAAAGCGCCAAGTGCGCGCTTGCGTTGAAAGCGTTGGGTGTAAAGCCCGGTGATCGCATCGCGCTGAACATGCCGAGCATCCCAGAGCAAATCTATTGGACCGAAGGCGCCAAGCGTATTGGCGTGGTCTACACGCCGGTTTTTGGCGGCTTTAGCGACAAGACGCTTTCCGATCGCATCGCCGATGCAGGTGCGCGCGTGGTCGTGACCGCGGATGGGTCATACCGCAACGCGCAGATGGTGCCGTTCAAGCCGAACTACACCGATCCCGCGCTCGACAACTTTATCGCG
>JBCCKJ010000120.1:0-7230 GCA_039027455.1 Pseudomonadota bacterium
ATTGGGTGTCCAATACATGCGCGCCAACCTGATCGAGAAGCCGCAATACAACATCGAATTAGGCGATGCCTATTTCCAGCGGATGTTGCGATACTACGACGGCGCGCACCCTCTTGCGGTTGGCGCCTACAACGCCGGGCCTGGCCGGGTGAACCAATGGCTGCGCCTCAATGGCGATCCACGCAAAGGTGAAATCGACTGGGTGACGTGGGTTGAGAAGATCCCGGCCAACTTCGAGACGCGGTATTATATTATGCGTGTCATCGGCAACGCGGTGACCTATTCGCACATGTATCCCGACAAGGCCGGCTTGCCTCGCAATGTCGACGCGTTTCTGCCCTGATCAAGGCTGACGTCATGGCGTCCAAACCCGGCCCTCCAATCACCCCCGCTGGCATGGCCGCGCTCAAAGCGCGCTATGACCATCTGCTCGGCACCGAACGACCCGAAATCGTCGAGATCGTAAGCTGGGCGGCGGGCAATGGCGATCGCAGCGAGAACGGCGACTATCTGTATGGACGAAAGCGCATGCGCGAGATCGATCGCGAACTGGGCTACCTCTCCAAGCGCATGAAGTCCTGCCGCGTGGTCGATCCCGCCAACCAACCCGACAAAACCAGAGTGTTCTTTGGAGCGACCGTGGAATTGGCGGATGAGGACGATGAACGCCAAAGGGTGACTCTCGTCGGTGATGACGAGCAAAACGCATCCGAAGGCCGTATAGGCTGGAATTCCCCCCTCGCCCGCGCGCTGAAAGGCGCCAGCGTTGGCGACCTTCGCACAGTCCGCTTGCCAGCGGGTGCGAAGGAATGGAAAGTGATAGCAATTGCTTATGATTAGGTGGCTGGCTCTAGTGGCGCTGATCGCAACCGCACCGCTCGCGGCGAAGGAAAGCCTTGGCGTATTCGCCGACTGGGCCGCGTTTCGCGACGTTGAGACGCCGCGTTGCTACGCTATTGCGCAGTACACCACCGACGAAGACGAAACGGGCTACACCACGGTCGGCACGTGGCCGGAACTCGACGTGCGTGGTCAGGTGCATGTGCGCCTTTCTAGAGAAACACTGCCCGGCGCGCGGGTGCGAATGCGAGTGGGCAGCCGCCGGTTCGATCTTACCGCGCAGGGCCAGCAAGCCTGGTCCAAAGACAAAGCGATGGACGCCGCGATTATTGCCGCGATGCGGTCCGCCAGGACGATGCGCGTGTCTTCGGTGGGTATGGACCGACGCGCCTTCACCGATACCTATACGCTCGAAGGCGCGGCCACGGCCATGGACGCGGCGCTTGTGGGTTGCGCCGAACTCTAGCGTAGCGCCCGACTGGTCAAAGCGCGCGCGGCAGCCTATATGCGCGATCAATCATGTCAGACACGACCCTTATGACTATCCCGGGCCAAGTGGATCCGGTGCCCGTCGCGCGTGATATCACGCCGCGCGCCGATGGTCGTCTTGATCTTATAGGTTTGCCGCGCCCACGCATTCGTGAGCTGTTCAGCGAGGCAGGCTTAGACGCGCGCCAAGCGAAGTTGCGCGCCAAACAGGTCTTCCATTGGCTCTACCACCGCGGCGTCACCGATTTCGCCGAGATGACCGATATCTCCAAGGCGATGCGCCCTTGGCTCGCCGAACGCTTCGTGATCGGTCGCCCCAACGTGGTTGAAGCCCAACACTCGTCGGACGGCACGCGCAAATGGCTGCTGCAAACCGACGATGGCCACGATTTTGAGATGGTGTTTATCCCGGATGAGACGCGCGGAACTTTATGCGTTTCCAGTCAGGTCGGCTGCACGCTCAACTGCACCTTCTGCCACACCGGAACGATGCGACTGGTGCGCAATCTTACCCCCGGTGAAATAGTGGGGCAGGTGATGCTCGCGCGCGACGCGTTGGGCGAATGGCCCAAGGGGAGCATGGCTGGCCTCGAAACCGATCTCGACGAGGACGAGGAAGATGCGCTCGCCGCTTCGGGCCACTACACCGCCGACGGACGCCTTCTCACCAACATCGTGATGATGGGCATGGGAGAGCCGCTCTACAACTTTGAGCATGTGCGCGATGCGCTCCATCTGGTGATGGATGGCGACGGTCTCGGGCTTTCCAAGCGACGCATTACGCTCTCCACAAGCGGGGTGATTCCGGCAATGGAGCGCGCTGGCGAAGAGATCGGCGTCAACCTCGCCGTGTCTCTGCACGCGGTGACCAAGGAAGTGCGCGACGAAATCGTGCCGCTGAACAAGAAGTACGGCATCGAAGAGCTGCTTCAGGCCTGCGCTGACTACCCCGGCGCGTCCAATGCGAGGCGCATCACGTTTGAATACGTCATGCTGAAGGACAAGAACGACAGCGACGAAGACGCCCGCGAACTCGTCCGGTTGCTCAAGCAGTTTGACCTTCCCGCCAAGGTGAACCTGATCCCGTTTAATCCTTGGCCAGGCGCGGAATACGAATGCTCCACGCCGGAGCGGATCAAGGCGTTCAGCGACATTGTCTTCGAGGGCGGCATCAGCGCGCCGGTGCGCACGCCACGCGGGCGCGATATCGACGCGGCGTGCGGTCAACTGAAGACGACGGCGGAGAAGAAAAGCCGAGCTCAAAGAGACCGAGAAGCGGCTCAAGCGGCGGCTGAGGCGTGACGATCGATCCGGCCACGCTGGAATTCTACACCACGCGCGCGCCGCACTACACATATACGAACGCGCAAAGCCACACCGGCGGGCTCGATGCGTTTCTCGACCGCTTGGAGCCGGGTGCAGCCATTCTCGAGTTGGGCTGCGGCGGAGGGCAGGATTCCAACCGGATGCGCGAGCGAGGCTTTCAAGTTGATGCGACCGATGGTGTGGCGGAGATGACCAAAAAGGCGAACGAGCGTTTTGACCTAGACGCGCGCGTCTTGCGCTTTGATCAGTTGGCCGAGCGCGCTCGCTACGACGCAATCTGGGCGCACGCCACTTTGCTCCATTGCCCACGCGCTGAACTCCCCGATGCGCTGCAGCGTATTCACCGTGCTCTGAAACCCGGGGGCTGGCATTATGGCAGCTACAAGCTCGGCGGTGGGGAAGGACGCGACCTTCTGGGTCGCCTACACAATTTCCCCACCGAGCCGTGGATCCTGACCCGCTACGAAGATGCGGGCTTTGCGCTCGTCGAACATCCCGTCCGCCCCGGCAAAGCGGCGGATGGCACCCAGCGCAACTGGATCCATATCACGGCGAGAAAGCCGTGAAGCGCACCATAGAAGCGATCTGCACGGGCACGGCGCGCCCCTTTAACGGCGCCGAGACTAGCGCAATCGCCAAGCGGCCACGCGAAGGCGTGGTGCAATTGCTCAAAGATGGGTTCGCACCGGATGAACAGGCCGATCGGCGCGTCCACGGCGGACCGGAGAAAGCGGTGCATCTCTACCCTCTCGATCACCACACCACATGGCGCAACGAGTTGGAGGATCATGGCGCCCTTGCCCTTCTTGATGAACCGGGGGCGTTCGGATCAAATCTGAGTGTGACGGGGATCGTCGAGACGGATGTCTTCATTGGAGATCGATTTCGATTGGGCAGCGCGGTTATCGAACTCAATCAGCCGCGCCAGCCATGCTGGAAGATTGACCATAGGTTTGGCGTGAAAGGGATGACCGCGCGCGTGGTCACAACGGGCCGATGCGGGTGGTACTTCCGCGTGCTTGAACAAGGCGATGTGCAGGCGGGGGACACGCTAGAGCGAATAGAGAACGGCCAAACACGGTGGAGTGCCGCGCGCGTTTTCGCCGCGCTCATTCAAGGCAAGGCAAGCCCCGACGAGCTTGAAGAGCTTCGCGAATTACCGGGCCTTTCTCCCCAAATGCGGGCCAAGGCAATCAAGAAACTCAGCTGAGCTCCAAGCGTTGAAGCACAAACCTCGCGCTGATACGGCCCTAACCACATGACCCAACCCGCTATTCTCGTCACCGGCGGCGCCACCCGGATCGGCGCGGCCATCGTTCGTGGCTTCGCTCAAAGCGGTTGGCACACGGTAATCCATTACAATTCAAGCTCCGCCCCCGCCGATAAGTTAGCCGCCAGCCTGCCCTCGGCGGAAACCGTGCCGTGCGATATCAGCGACGGCGACGCGGCCGAAGCGATGATCGAGGATCTCGCATCCCGGTTTTCCGATTGGCGGTGTCTGATCAACTCCGCCTCTGTTTTTGACTACGACGATGCAACCAAACTCGATCAGGCGACGAACCAGCTGGCGATGCAGATCAACGCCACTTCCCCAGCGCGCATGGCGCAAGCCTATTTACAACACGCCAAGAGCGATGCCTCCCGAACGGTTGTGCAGATTACTGACATGAAGATCGCCAATCCAAATCCCGATTTCTTTAGCTACACCATGTCCAAACACGCGCTGGCTTCAACCATCGCAATGCTCGCCAAGCATTATGCCGAAGATGCTAGCGCACGGGTTTATGGTCTGGCGCCAGGCGCTATTCTGGCGAGCCACGATCAGACCGAGGATGAAACGGACACCTCGCACCGGCTTAACCTGCTGGGCCGCAAGACCGGGCCGGACGAGATTGTGCAGGCGGCGCAGTTCCTCGCTACGGGCGCTCTCAAAAGCGGATCGAGCGTCTATATCGACAGCGGCCAGCACCTGCTTGATCAGTCGCGCGACGTAATCTATCTCGCGCGGGAACTGGCCGAGAGCGGATCATGAGCGAGCGTCCCAAACCCCGGCACGCGCTCAGCACGCGAATCTGGCATTGGGTCAACGCCGCTGCGCTAGTGGTGCTGTTCATGTCGGGCCTCGGCATTTCGAACGCGCACCGATACCTTTATTGGGGCGACTACGGTTTTGACCCGGCTGACGCGTGGCTCGCCGTAATGCGGTTTCCTAGCTGGGCCACCCTTCCCCAACGATACAATCTCGCTGAGGCACGAGATTGGCACAGCGCGGGCGCCTGGGTTTTCGCGCTCGGTTTGCTGGGGATCTGGATCGCGATGCTGATTAATCGGCACTTTGCGCGCAACATCGCCGCGCCCTTGAGCGCATGGTCGCCTCTCCATCTTTGGCAGGAAATCAAGGCTCATCTTAAAGGGCGCTTTGCGGGCGAAGGCGGCAGCCAATACAACACCTTACAGAAGCTCAGTTATGGCGTGGTCTTTGGCGTTTTACTCCCGCTTATGGTGCTGACCGGCCTCGCGATCAGCCCAGGCTTTGAACCGGCCGCGCCATGGCTGATTGATGGTCTCGGCGGTCGGCAAAGCGTGCGGTCGCTGCATTTCATCGCCGCGTTCGCGCTCTTCGCTTTCTTTGTGATCCATATTCTCATGGTCATCGTCTCCGGCCCGTTCCGGCAAACATGGGGGATGATTGCAGGCGGGCGTGCCTCGGAAGGAGGCCGATCATGACCCGCATCGGGCGCCGATCGCTTATCGCCGGGTTAGCCGCCATGGGCACGGCTGCGTGCTCGAAGATCGACGGCTTCGCGACGAGCGAGAGCGGCGAAGGGCTTTTCGATCTGGCCGAAGACTGGCACCGCAGCGCGCACCGTACGCTCGCTGGGCGGCAAGCTCTGGCGCCGGAATACGCTCCCGAAGACCGCTCTCCTTCGTTCAAAGGCAACGGTTCGTTGACCGTCGACAGCGATGTCTACCGCGAACAATTGGCGCGCGGGTTTCCCGATTGGCGAATCTCGATCAAAGGCCTCGTCGACAAGCCGATGCGGCTTTCGATGAGTGAGCTAAAGGCCCTGACCCAACGCACCCAAATCACACGGCACGACTGCGTCGAAGGGTGGAGCGCCATCGGGGAATGGGCCGGTCCGCAACTTTCGGCGATCCTCGACGCGGCCAAAGTGCGCGCGGGAGCGAATTTCGTCGTCTTCTGGTGCGCGGACTACCTTTATGGGCGGCGCTACTACGAGAGCGTCGACTTGGTCGATGCCTACCACCCGCAAACGATCATCGCCCACTCGCTCAACGGCGAGCCAATCCCCGAAAAGAACGGCGCGCCTTTACGCATGCGTATCGAACGCCAGCTAGGCTATAAACACGCGAAATATCTGACCGGAATCGAAGCCGTGGCCAGCCTGGACGAGATCCAGGGCGGCAAAGGCGGGTTCTGGGAAGATATCGGCAATTACCAATGGTACGCCGGGATCTGAGGATAACGCGTCAGGCGGGGTACATTCGGTTCATCGCGTCCCAATCGGTCGCGATCATCTCTTCGAGAACGCCCATATCCACATCGACGAGCTTGTTGATGTAGAGGCAGCTTTTGCCCGTTGTGTGCTTGCCTAGCCGCCTAAGCTGGTCAGCGCGCAGCTTCGCTGTTGCCTCGTCGCAATAACCACCCATGAGATAAAGCGAGTGCTTGGCTTTGCGAGGACTAAAGCCAGATCGCAGCATGTCGCCTTCGCGCCCGCTTTCGTATTTGTAGTGATACTGGCCAAAGCCGATCATGGATGGGCCCCACATCTTGGGCGGTTCGCCGGTAATCCGCTGAAAGGCTTCGAGCAGCACTTTTGCGTCTTCGCGCTTGCTCGCTGGCTCAACGCTTTCAATGAAAGCCTCGACATCAACACCAGTCGGTATAGTCTTCGCACTCGCCATCGCATAACCCTCCCAAGGTTCGGTTTTGTAACCGAAATCGGGCGCGATGAGAACACGGTGGTAAGCGCGACGACGGAGAACGAAGAATGAGTAAAGGCCTTCTGAGGCGATTTTTGAAATCCGGCGTGAAACAGGGTCGGCTGGGCGTCGTGTATTCCGACGGCGAGGCCGACACCTTCGGAACGTCTGAAGAAGGTTTTCCCGAAATTGTCGTGCGCTTTAGCGACAGCCGGGTACCGCGCGATATCATCCTTGATCCCCGACTGGGCGCTGCGGAAGCCTTCATGGATGGGCGACTGATCATCGAAGAAGGCGATGTGATGGGTCTGGTTGGCCTTTTACGGATGAACAGCCGCTGGGAGCGCGGCGGACAACTCGCCTCGCCCAGCCTGACACGGCGCGTAACCGGCCATTTTGGATGGCTGGCGGAGCGCGTGAACAACACGCTTACCTCGCGCGAAAACGTCGCTCACCATTACGACATCGGCAACGATCTTTACGCCTTGATGCTGGACGATGAGCATTGGCAGTATTCATGCGCTTATTGGGACTTTGACACGTTCGGCGCAGACATGACGCTCGCCCAAGCTCAAGGGGCCAAACTTGCCCACATCGCCAAAAAGCTGGCGATCACGCCGGGCAACA
>JBCCKJ010000121.1:0-7213 GCA_039027455.1 Pseudomonadota bacterium
ATTTCCTTTTTGAGCATCAGGAAGCCGCCCGCGATGAACATCACTCCCGCTGGCAAAAACACAGCCAGAGAGAGCCAGTAATGCACCTGGCGCCACAACTTCTTCCAGTTCATCGCGTCAGCTTAGCGGCAGACCTCAGGGAATACGAGCGCCCGGCACCCATGGAGCGCCCGCCGCCACCAGCTCGGCTTCGAAGGCCGGGATGGTGCTCTCAGCAAGCGCTTCCACGCGCGTCTTGATCGCGTCGTAATCCGCCTTGGCGTAAGCGAGCTGTTCGCGGTGCGTTTGCGTGGGACCATAGGTCGAGCCGAAGGTTCCGGTGAAGATCACGCCCAGGCGGCTGCGAACGGTCCGCTGGGTGCGCTCATTCAACGCGCGGCGCGCGGCGTTGCCGTTGAGCATCGCGTCGAGCGCGTTGATCTCGCCCTTGATGCTCGCCAGCGTGTTATCCAACGCGGTCGGATCACCGCCCGGCGTGTTGGCCACCGCCAGCGCCAGTTGGCCCGCCTTCTTCTCAAGCTCGCTGAGGGTAAGCGCCATTGCGGTGACCGAACGGTCAAAGCTGGTCACATCAGCCCAGAACTCATGGGCGTCCCCTTGCTGCGGCATGGCGCCCGCACGCAGAGGTTCGACCGTGAACGGTTTCGGAGCGACCAATTGCGTGGTCTGTCCGCGCACCCGCTTGGTCAGATCGACTGTGTACTGACCCGGCGCCACTAGGAAACCGGTGGGTTCCTCGCCATCGGGGCGCGGCGCGCGCACCACGTCCGTCGCCGGGAAGCGCAGGTCCCAATTGACGCGGTGGAAGCCTTTCTTAGCCGGCCCTTTGATGCGTCGAACGACATTGCCATCGCTGTCGCGAACCGTGAGCCAAATGGCCGGACCCGTCTCTTGAAGTTCCGCAGCGAGCGTGTCGAAATCAGGGATCGGGGTGTCCCCACCGTCCTTCGCTATCGGTTTCTCGCGCTCTTCGCGCTGTTCCTTCAGCGACTGGATGCTGTCGGCCAAGTAGTACGTGAAGTTCGCCCCGAACGGCGGGTTGGGTGCGCGATAATAGCCGTGCCCTTGGCTGCCGCCCGCGTCAAAGGCGAGCGGGTGCTGTTCGATATACCACCAGGCTTTGCGGCCGGGGAACAGCATCGCTTCCTGATTGAGGCTGGCTTCGGACAACTCGCGCAAAGGCGAGATATCGTCGACGATGAAGAATCCGCGGCCAAAGCTCGCCGCGACCAGATCGTCCTCTCGCCGCTGGATGGTGACATCGCGGAACGAGATCGTCGGCGCCTTGCCCGTCATCTTGACCCATTTCGACCCGCCATCGAGCGTGAAAAACAAACCAAACTCGGTCGCGGTGAACAGCAGGTTCGGGTTCACATGATCCTGCACGATGCGCCACATCAGGTGCCGATCGGGCATGTCGCCCACGATGCTGGTCCAGCTGCGGCCGCGATTGGTGCTCTTCAAGAGATACGGTCTGTAGTCGCCGTATTTGTGGTTATCGAGCGCGACATAGACCGTGTTCGGATCGTGCAGATCGGCGCGGATATCGTTGATGAACGCGGTCGAAGGAACACCGGGCAGCGAGCCCGCTTCGATCCGCGACCAGCTTGCCCCGCCGTCCTGCGTGACCTGGATCAGGCCATCGTCGGTGCCGATGTAGAGTAGGTTTTCATCGAACGGGCTTTCTCCGATCGAAGTGATCGTGTTGTACTGGCTCATCGCCAGCAAGTCCCAGCCCGCGTCCCAGCTCCACTGGCGAGCCTGCACCGGAAGGCGCAGTCGGTTTTCGTTGCGCGTCAGGTCCGGCGAAATCGCGCGCCACGTGTCCCCGCGATCGTCCGAGCGCCACAGGCGCTGGGAGGCGTGATAGATGCGCGTCGGGTTGTGCTGGCTCACAAAGATCGGCGAGTCCCAGTTCCAGCGAGGGATATCGTCGCCCGGCGCAGGCTGAGGCTGGATATGAACCACTTCGCCCGTGATCCGGTCCACGCGCGCCAAATTCCCCTGCTGCCAGGATGCGTACATAATGTTGGGGTTGCCCGGTTCGGTCGCGGACTGGTGGCCATCGGCGAACAGCGTCACGAACCAATCGTCGTTGCGAATGCCGTGGCGGTTGTCCGTGCGCGAGGGCCCGCCTTGCGAGTTGTTGTCCTGCGTGCCGCCATAGACAAAATAGAACGGCTCGGCGTCGTCCACCGCCACCTTGTAGAACTGCGTCACGGGCAGATTGTTGATGAACCGCCACGTCTTAGTGTGATCGTAGCTTTCGTAAATGCCGCCGTCCGAGCCAAAAAGAATGTAGTCGGGATCATCCGGGCGGAAGGCTATGGCGTGATCGTCAACGTGCTTCAGCTCGTTGTTGAGATCGGTGAAGGTCTTCCCGCCATCGTAGGAAATCTGCGAGGTGTTGGAGACCAGATAGATGCGGTCGAAATGGTGCGGGCTGGCGTAAAGCTCTTGGTAATAGTGCGGTCCGGTGCCCTGCCCGACCTCGTCGGACATTTTGGTCCAGCTCGCGCCGCGATTTTCGGAGCGCCACACGCCGCCTTCGCGCCGGTCGGTTTCAATTGCGGCGTAGACCACGTCGGGGCGGATGGGGGAGATCGCCATCCCGATCTTGCCCATATTGCCTGTCGGCAGGCCGGTTTTCAGCTCTTCCCACGTCTCGCCGCCATCTTCGGATTTGTAGAGACCACTTTCCGGTCCGCCGCCAACATAGGCCGCGACGGTGCGGTGGTGTTGCCACATGGCCGCGTAAAGCCGATCGGGGTTGCGTGGATCGATCAGCATGTCGGTCGCGCCGGTGTATTCGCCGCTCGCCAGCACGTTTTCCCACGTTTTGCCGCCATCGGTCGTCTTGAAGACGCCGCGCTCACCGCCCGGAGACCACAGCGGGCCTTGGCTAGCGACCCAGACGGTGTTGGGATCTTCGGGGTGCACGATGATCTTGGAGATGTGCTCGGACTGTTTGAGGCCGAGATTCTGCCACGTCTTGCCGCCGTCGTTGGAGCGATAGATGCCATCGCCAAAGCCGAGGTGACGGCCGCCGTTGTTCTCGCCGGTGCCCACCCACACACGGTTGGGGTCCGATGGGTCAAGCGCCACAGTACCGATCGAATAGGCGCCTTGCCCGTCGAAGAGCGAAGTCCAAGTGGTGCCGGCGTTTTCGGTCTTCCAGACGCCGCCAGAGCCGACGGCGACATACCACGTCGCGGGATCATCCTGCACAATCGCGATGTCCGCGATACGGCCTGACATGAAAGCGGGGCCGATATTGCGCAGCTCAAACGCGTTGAAGGTCGGGCTGGAAAGGGCCGGTTGCGCTTCGTCGCCGCCGTCCTCTTGCGCGATCGCCGCGTTGCCAAGTCCAAGCGCCACAGCGCAACCCACAAGGATTTTCAGAATCCGCATATTTGCCCTCTTTCAGGTCCCCTAATGGCGACGTGCTATCCCAAGCGCGTCGCCGTCACGCCAGCGTAACACTCGACGTTCGTCGATCAAGTATGTCGTTCATCGACTTGAGCGGCCTAACCTACGATGTTGGCGCGGTTTTCTCGGAGATACCGCGCTTGGTCGTCAGGTAGGTCGCAAAGCTCGCAAGCCAGTGGCTGCCTGAATAATGCTCGTCCGAAACCGCCGCGATGCCTGTGTCCTTGTGCACCTGCGCCGCCGCCAAAAGCGACGCGACGCGCGGATCGTCTTCGCTGAGCGCGCTGGCGATGCCTTCGAGCGCCCAGGCGCGCGACAGGTTGACGCCATCGAGATGGACCAGCTTGCCGTCCGATGCGTCGAGCACAACGCCCGGCTCGATCCAGTTACCCGCGCCATCAGTCGGGATTTGCGGCAGGAAGGCGGTCAGCCAATCGGCGTAGTCCTGCGTGGGCAGCACCCGGCGCATCAGATCCGCTTCCATCAAGCAAGGGGAAAGAAAGTCTTCCCCCGAAGGCTCATAGGCCAGCGGGCAATCCACGTCCTGCGCGTGGAAGGCGGTCGACTTGTCGATGAGCGCTTGTTCCAGCTCGGCGTTGCCGACGGTGCGCGCATAGTCGAGCATCAGGCCAAACGCGAAGGCGGTCTGGTTGTGGGTGCCTAGGCGCACCGGATAGGAGAGCTTGGGTAGCCAATCCATCACCTGCGCGACAATGGCGTCTTCGAGCGGCCTCAGAGTTTCGCGCCAATCCTGAAGCTGCGCGTCTTCGCTCTCCTCCAGCTCGGCAACGAGTTGGAGATACCAAGCGATGCCATAGGGCCGCTCAAAACTGCCGCGCCCTTCGGACGAGTAATAGGCCAGTTCTGCGGCCAGGTTTTCGTCGGCGAAACTGCGCGCGAGCTTCTCGCGGATTTCATCGGCGTAGATGCCCCCGCCCTCTTGCGTGGTCAGCATCCGGGTGAGCAGCCAATGCCCATGGACCGAGGAATGCCAATCGAAACATCCATAAAAGGCGGGCGTCAAATCATTCGGCGCAGCCACATCGTCCGCCGAATTCATCACATGGCTGATTTTATTGGGATATTCGCGGTGCACGCAATCCAGCGCGAGGAGGGCGAAGCGGTCTTCCGTGCTCACCGGCGCGGCGCGTTGGGCCGCCTCCGGCTCGCTTGGCGCGCAGGCGGAAACCAACAGAGAAGCGGTTGCAATCAGCGAAACCGCGCGCGGATTTGTGATCATTCTTCCAGGCCTTGAAACACAAACTTCTGGACGCGTCGCCCGGTGTTGACCTCGCTGGCGTAAACATTGCCTTGGCTGTCAACGTCGAGGCTGTGGAGCCAAATGAACTGCCCAGCGTAGCGCCCATTCTTGCCCATCCAGCCGATCGCCTCGTGCGTTTCGCGCAGCAAAATCCAGATGCGCCCGTTCATCATGTCCGCGACGTAAACATACTTACCATCAGGGCTGAACCCGACATCGGTCACAGTGCGCGTGCCGCCGGTTGAGGCGGCGATGGGAACGTTCTGGAGGAACTCAACGCCCTCCTCGCTCTCCCTGAAAACCTGCAAACGGTTGTTGCGCCGGTCGCAGACGTAGACGGTGTTCTCCGGACCGCGCACGACGCAATGGACGATATCGCCAAACGCTTTGCTTTCGGGCTGCGCGCCGCCATCGGAATTGCTCGAAGCCTGACTGGGATCAAACACGATCTCACGCGCGGCGTTCTCCGCGTCCGCGCCGTAGGCTCCCCACAGGCGGCGATATTCGAGGTTCTCGCCATAGAATTCGACGATGCGCCGATTAGTGTAGCCGTCCGCGACCAGCACCGTTTTGCCATCATAGGAAGCGTCCGCCGGGTTGCCGAGATACTCTTTGGAGTAATTGCCTTCGGTCACCTGACGTTTGCCGATTTGCCGAATGTATTCGCCATCAGCCGTGAAGTTCAAAAGCGCGTGATCGCCCGGTCCGTTGCCGCCAAACCAGACGGTCATGTCCTCGTCGACAAAGATACCGTGAATGTTGCGCGGCCATTGTTCATCGCCGGTCTCGGTCGCGCGGCGTCCGCTTCCCTCCAACGTACTTTCCCCGGGCGCAAGATCGGGGCCGCCCCAGCCGCGCATATACGCGCCGTCCGCGCTGAACTGGATCACGTGCGGCGGCGCGTTGCAGCACGCTTTGGTGGTCGGCGGATTGGCGTCGCGTCCAATATCGCTGAAGCCCAGCGCGTTGGGCCGGTTGGCGATCCAGACGTTGTCGTCTTTATCGATCGCGAGGCCGGAGACCTGGCCCAGGATCATATTCTCGGGCAGGCGAGGCCACGCCGCGTCGACTTTGAACTGAGGCATCGGATGGTCAAAGCTGATGCGTCCGCTTGTAACCTCGACCAAAGCCGAAGGCGCAGCCGCTTCCTCATGCGCTTCCACGCTTTGCGACGAAAATCCTATAATAGCGGCCAGCGCCGCCCCCACACAGGCAGCGCCTGCCAACAGTTTCCCACGCATGTGCGACTCCTCTCCCTCGCGGATTTACGCGTTGAGAGAACCGATAACCTCCGGAAGCGCTTTCGCATAGCGTTCAACATCGGCGAGCATGCCGGTGCTGACGCGCGAATATTGCGTCCACTCGCCATAGGCGCCGCGAATGCGGATGCCGCGCTCCATCATCGCCGCCTGCACCGCGTCGGCGTCAGGCACTTCAACATAGACGAAATTAGTTTGCGAAGGCAGCGCGGTGAGACCCGATTTGGCCACCGCGTCCATGATCATCTCGCGCCCTTCGATCACCATGGCGCGCGACTGATCGAGGAAGGCGAAATCATCATAGCATCCCAGCGCTGCTGCGACGCCGCCAAAGTTTCCACCAAAACTCATCATATGGCTGCGAATGTGTAGGGCGTTCTCTTCGCTCGTGATCGCGTAGCCCACGCGCAGGCCCGCCATGCCGTAAATCTTGGAGAAGGTGCGGCACACGATCACATCTGCTCCGCCGCGCACCAGATCGATCATCGTGTTGTCGTCGGGCGCGTCGGTCAGTTCGTTATACGCTTCGTCCACCAGCACGGTCGCCTTAGGCGCAGTCTTGGCGGCGAAGGCGCGCAATTCGGCGGCGGGAATGAGCACGCCAGTGGGGTTGTTCGGGTTGCAAATCTGGATCAGCGAGACCTCGTCGGTCAGCCCGGCTTCAAGACCGGGCAGGTCAACATTCATGTCGCTGGTCAGCGGAACGCGGATCGACTTGACGCCCTGTCGCTCGCCGTATTTGACCGTCGTGTCCCAGAACAGGTCCGGGCACAGGATCGCGCCTTCACGTCCCCAAGCCAAAGAGATCGCGCACAGAATCTCGGTCGATCCGCTGCCGACCACCACTTGCTTTACGTCCACATTGTGCCGCTCGGCGATCATGTGGTGCAGCTTTTCGAGCGCGCGGTCGGTGTAATAGCAGCCCATCTTGGCGTTCTCAGTGATCGCCTTGATCGCGCTCGGCGCGGGGCCGTACGGGTTTTCGTTGCGGCTCAAAAGCGCTGTGCCGTTGGTCGGGCCGAAATCCGCTGAGACGGCTGTGTCGGTCACCCCCATCGCCGAGGCCGCGCTGATCGGAACGGAGCTCAATCCTGTGGCTAGCCCCGCGCCCGCTAAGAAATTCCGGCGATTGGTCGACATTGCGGTTCTCATCTTCTGGGGCTCCTTCGATTTAACTTAAGCTCTTCCCGATCATGGTGACGCCCACGGTGATGAGGTAGGCGCCAAACACGCGGCGCAGGATCTCGGGCGGCAATTTGTGCGC
>JBCCKJ010000122.1:0-7185 GCA_039027455.1 Pseudomonadota bacterium
GAACGCCGCGCCGCAAAAGGTGAAGGACGCGCTGGCCGCGTCGGTGCCGTTCCCCAAGCGTCTCGGCCTGCCCGACGAATACGCCCGCCTCGCCATGACCATGATCGAGTGTGGCTATTTCAACGGCGAAGACGTCCGCCTGGACGGCGCAATCCGCATGGCGCCGCGTTAAAGCTCGTCGTTAAATTCACGAAAATGCCCTCGCTGCGCGCAGTCGCGGCGAGGGCATTTCTTTTTGGGGAAGAGGATGGCGGTAAACCTCTTATTTCACCTTACGCGTGCTACGCTATGACGGGCCTGGGAAGCGTGATGAGAGGACACTTGCATGAAGATTCGTATGGCTGTCGCGGCTGCATTGGCGGCGTGTTTTTCGACCGCCTCGCCCACACAGGCCCAGACTGAGGCCCAATCGAGTACGTCGCGTTTCGCGTGCGACACGGCGAGCGGGCGTTTCTCCGAATTTAAAATCCCGGTAAACGCCGCGCGTTTCACGTTAAGCGGCAGCCTGAGCCCTGCGCTCTTTCGCGCCCATGATCAGGCGACGCCCAACGCGATAGTGGGTGTCCAGAGCTCTCAGACCGGCGAGGCGATGTATATCCGCGCCGCCGCACCAAACTCACAATCGCCTGGAGCGATGGTGACGGCGGAGCTTCTGCGCGAGGGCCAACGCGAAGCCCGCGAAATCGGGACGCTAGCGATCGGTAATGTGGTGGGGTTCGCCATCATTTATGTGCAGGGCGGACAAAGCCGCATCGTTGTGGGCGAGCAAGTGGTCAACGTAAACGCAGACCTTGGCGCGAGCTATGATCTGCGGCTCAACTGCTCGACCGGGGACTTCGTGTTCGACGAACTCGTCTGGCAGGTGGGCAACTGAGCCCACACAGCGCGGTGAGCCACGCTTAATCGCGCGCAATCCCGTACGCGGTAAGGCCCGCGACCACGCCAACCCGGCGCGATGCGCGATTGGCGCGGCGACGGTCGTGATAATACTCCTCACGGCAATACCGTTCGTAACGCCGGTTTCCGCCGTAGTAGTCCATGCATTCCCGATATTCGTCGCGCGCGTTGTCCCGCGCAACCGCGCCAGCGATACCAGCCGCCGCGATACCCGCCACGACGCCGACCCGCCGGGCTTTGCGGCGATTATGGTGGTGATGATGGTGGTGGTGGTGCTTTTTGGCGTGCGCGACCGTTGGCACGACCGCCGTTGGCAAAACCACGGCGCTTGTAGCCATAAGCGCCGCCGCAGCGACCAGATTAAGCGCTTTCATCGAGAACCACCTCAAACAGGTTGACCGCGCTGGGATCCTCGGCCTCGCTGCAGGTGCCGTAAATCCGTCCGGCGGTCTCTTCCATCCAAGTCTGGCTGAGTACGCTGACATCACCGTCGCCCTTTGCAAAGAGATATCCGTGGATCCAGATCAAGCCCGCTGCGATCTCGTCTTGCGCCGCGATCGCCGCTTCCTCGTCCTCTTCGCTAGTCGCCACGGCCGCGGTGTCCAAGAAGTTGGCGCAGGTCAGAGAGACGAGATTGTCGTTGACACCGACAACGGGCGCTTCATCCGGGCGTTCCATATCGTCCGCTGCCGCCTCAGTTGTCGCGTCAGTGGTTCCGCTTGGTTCCGCTCCGCATGCAGCCAAGCTCAGGCTGGCAATCACCGCAATTCCAACAGCGCCAAATCTCATGCCAAATCTCCTCTTGCTTTGGAGATAGAGTAACGCTGCGATGTTGCTCCTTCAAGTCGGCGTGGTTGCGCCTTTTAGCATCGCCACGACCTCTGGTGAACCGACAGTAGCCTGCCTTGCTCTATCGAAGATAGCTTTCCAGCTTGGCCTGCATCCCAAACGCCTTTGCAATCGGCTTGAACGCCGCGCCCACCTCGGTAACAGTGTTGCTCGAAAAAGAGAGGACACCTGATGACAAAATACACCCAGATTCTGGTCGAAAAGGCCGATGGCATCGCGACGATCACGCTCAATCGCCCCGAAAAGATGAACGCCTACACGCGCACGATGGGCGCAGAGATCATGGCGGCAATGGATGAGATCGACGCCGACGACAATGTCCGCGCTGTGATCTTTACCGGCGCGGGTGAGCGAGCGTTTTGCGCCGGGGCAGATTTGACTCCAGAGGGCGGTGGGCAGGTCTTCTCCGACGCGACCGAGTTGAAAAACCTCGCGGATGAGCGCGTGCGCGATGGTGGCGGTCTTCTCACTCTGCGTCTGTTTGAAAGCAAGAAGCCTCTGATCAGCGCGTGCAACGGGGCGGCTGTTGGTGTCGGTTCGACCATGCAATTGGCGATGGATATCCGCCTTGCCAGCGAAAGCGCACGCTACGGCTTTGTCTTTGCGCGCCGTGGTATCGTGCCCGAGGCCGCCTCCAGCTGGTTCCTGCCGCGCATCGTCGGCATCAGCCAGGCGCTGGAATGGTGCTATTCCGGCCGAGTGTTCGACGCGCAAGAAGCGCTTCGCGGCGGGCTAGTGCGCTCGGTCCACGCATCGGGCGTGCTAATGAGCGAGGCGCGCGAGATTGCCCGCGAGATCGCGCAGAACACGAGCTCTGTTTCGATCGCTATGACGCGCGCGATGATGTGGCGCTTGATGAGCGCAGATCATCCTATGGAAGCGCACAAGATTGATAGTCGTGCGATCTATCGTCTGTCGCGCGGCGAAGACGCCAAGGAAGGCATTTCCAGCTTCCTCGAAAAGCGCGCGCCGACGTATCCAGGTAAGGTCAGTGAGAACATGCCCGATTTCTATCCCTGGTGGGAAGCGCGCGCCTACGAATAAGTGGGCGAGGGGCGACCCCTCTCTTGCCAAAGCGTCTAGTTTCATTAGTAACCAGTTTGCATGAGCCGCACACTGGAAAAACCCGACGCTGAAATCCCGGCAAACGACGATGGGGTAGGGCAGCTTTCGCAGTTTTTGCCCTATCAGCTTTCCGTGGCTTCGAACGCGGTGAGCGCGCTGATCGCCGAACGCTATCGCAATCGCTTTGGCCTCAAGATACCGGAATGGCGGGTGATGGCTGTGCTGGGTGATCTGGCCGACAACGGGGCCGGCGACGGTTTAACCCAACGCGCCCTGACCGACGCCACCGTGATGGATAAAGTTGCGGTTAGTCGCGCGTGCAAAGTGCTGGAAAATCGGGGCCTTATCACTCGCGCGCCCAACGCCTCCGATGGTCGGTCGCATATCATGGTTCTGACGAAAGAGGGCCGCGACATCCACAAAGAGGTGCTGCCGCTGGCGCTGGCGACAGAGGGGGAAATTCTCGCAGGCTTCAGCGCGTCCGAACAAAAGCGCTTGCGAACCATGCTCGAAAAACTGCGTCACAAAGTGGAAGACTTAGCCTGACGCTACCCGCGTTTGGCACAACACAAGAACGGCCCGCGAAGATCATCTTATCTTCGCGGGCCGTCTTCTTTGAGCCGAATTACGCTATTTGATCAACGCGTCGTTGATCGAACAGGCCGCCGGACCCAGAATAACGATAAACAGCACCGGCAGAATGAACAGGATCAGCGGCACGGTCATGATAGCTGGTAGACGCGCGGCCTTTTCTTCGGCGCGCATCATGCGCTCGTTGCGGAATTCGGCGGACAGAACACGCAGCGCGGAGGCGAGCGGCGTCCCGTAGCGTTCGGTTTGGACCATGGTGGTTACCACCCCTTTGACCGCCTCGAGATCCACGCGGTAGGCCAGATTATCGAACGCCATCTTGCGCTCGTTGAGGAACGAGAGCTCAATCGCGGTCAAGGCGAATTCATCGCCCAATTCGGGATAGGCGCGGCCTAGTTCCTTCGCCACGCGGTTGAACGAGGCGTCCACCGTCAAACCCGCTTCAGCACAGATCACCAACAGATCGAGCGCGTCGGGCAGACCTTTTTGGATTTCCTTCGTGCGCTTGCTGGATTTGTTCGAAAGATAGATCTCAGGACCTTTGTAGCCCAAAGCCACTGTGCCCGCGAAACCCATCAGCTTCATGAAATCGGATTCAAAGCCGAAATAGTTGATCCAGTAAAACAACACGAATCCGATCAACGCGCCGACAATCGGCAAGACGGCGCGAAGGCCGATGATGATGACCGCGAGCTCTTTGTTGCGATAGCCAGCGTGCGCCAATTTTTGCTGAACGGCCTCGAGCTGACTTTGCTGGAGAACGTTCAAACGGCCAAGCTGGTCTTTAACCGCGTCTGTGGTGTCGGATTTACGAGCCAGGGTCGCGCGCTTTTTCGCGCCCGACGTTACGATACCAGCCTTCAGCTCCTCACGACGATCGTTAAGAGCCTTTACGCGTTTGGCCATGGGGTCCTTGATGGTCAGCGCTGTGTAGATAGCGAACATCACGGCCATCGCCGCGATACCGGCCATGACCGTGCCAACGAAGACAACGTCAAAGCCCAAAAGCCTTGGCCCAGCCGGCTGCGCCAGCGCTGCGATGGCGGTGCTGAACACTGCGCTGTCGAGGCCCTGAAGAACCGAACCTAAGGGTTGATCGATAAACATAATACCAGTGTGCCCCCGTCAGATCTCGAAGCTGACCATTTTGGCCATGATGGCAACGCCGATTCCCATCCACACGAGGCCGCCGAGGCCTGTGACGATCAGGCGATCATCGGTGAAGAAGCTGCCCAGATAGCTGGGGTTGATCCAATAGATCAGACCAAAGACGATGAATGGCAACGAGCCCACGATGTAGGCAGAGGCCTTGGATTCCGAACTCATCGCGCGAATTTTGAGTTTCATCTGCGCGCGTTTGCGCAACACGTCCGCCAAATTCGACAGTGTCTCAGCCAAGTTACCACCTGTTTCGCGTTGAATCGCGAGAGTGATGGTGAAGAAGTTGAACTCTGGAATTCCCAGGCGATCAGCGGTTTCCTGAAGCGAATCCTCCATCGTTTTACCGATTTTGATCCGTTCGACGATGCCTTTGAATTCAACACCCACCGGCCCCGGCACTTCTTCGGCCACCACGCTGAGCGTCTCGGTTACGGGCAGGCCTGAACGAAGGCCGCGCACCAAAAGCTCAATCCCATCGGGAAACTTCGCGTTGAAATCTCCGGTGCGTTTTTTGATCATATAGCCGACGACAAGGTGAGGCAGACCCGCACCGATCAGCAGGCCTACACCCAAGGCGAGCGCCGCCGCCCCCGATTGTAGATAGACGAGAACCGCCACGGCGAGCGCAAGCCCAACCGATGAGTAAATGTACTGGGATACGCTTATATCGCGACCCGTGCGGTCGAGCCGCGTCATCAAAGCGTCGAGCTGCGAACCCGAGCCGGCTACCTTGTAGGTTTTCGGCTTACGCGCGGCGATCGCTTTCTTGAATTGCGATTCCACCTTAGCGTCGGTGCTGTCCGAATGCCGATAGCGCAGCGCCTGGAGACGGCGCTTCTGAGCGGTCGCGACGCCGGAGTTAGCGATGAGGTAGTAGACCCCAACGATAACCCCAAAAATCACTAGAGTGAGTACAAGAATCTCAATGAATGCCATCTGATGGGTCCCGCCTGTTTTCCTGCCTCAACGCGTTTGATGGGTGGAAGGCCCGGAAGTTGGGTGATCACGCTTAATGCCTGACCACCCAGTCCCGTGCTCATTCCGTAGGAGCGACTTCCTTGTCCTTTTTGGCAAGGAGGCCTTTGAAGTCGAAACCGCCAAGCAGCGATTTCTTCTCGTCGCCGGCCATCAAATCTTCGAGATCCTCTTCGCTCGCGCCCATGATACGTTCGGCAATCTGCTTGATCGCCGAGGTCGCCTTGCTCGAACGGTTTGCATCCACGAACACTTGACCCAACTTCGCCGCGTTCGAAGCCGCCTTGATGTCATAAGGGATTGCGAAATCGATCTTGCGCTCAATAGAGGCTTCGAAATCGGCCTTGCTGATTTCTGCGACGCTGCTTTGCACTTTGTTCGCCACGACCATTGGGTGCGCGTGCGGGGCATTGGCTTTCAGCCACGAAAGGATGCGGATCGTATCGCGCGCCGAAGCGAGGGTGAGCTCGCAGGTGAGCAGAACAAGGTTCACGTCAGCCAGAAGCTGCGGGAAGTTGATCAGCATGTTGCGCGGCATATCGATAAGCGTCATTTCGAACGCCTGACGAAACTCTTCTTCCAACTGCACAAACGCCGAACCATCGGTCATCAGCGGCTGGTTGATCGGCGCTTCAGCCGAAAGGATCGACAGATTGTCGTTCGCGCGGATCATGGCGCGTTCGATGAACAATCCATCGATACGGCTGGGATTGTCGATCGCGTCGGTCAGACCGCGGCCCGGCTCCAGATCCAGCGCGAGGGCGCCGGTTCCGAAGTGCACGTCAAGATCGAGCAATGCCGTAGGCGACTGGTGCTCGTCGCTGAACAGCCATGCAAGTGAAGTCGCTAGCATAGAGGCGCCAACACCGCCACGAGTGCCTACGATCGCGGTCGAAATGTGACGCTTCAAAGCGCCTTCGTCACCCGCTTTGGGTGCGGTGAAGACAGCCAAAGCCTGGTTGAGCGAATCGTGCACAGCCTGAGCCGAAAGCGGCTTCAGCAGGTAGTCGTGAATGCCGCTCGAGAGCAGGTCACGATAGAGGCGAACATCGTTCACCTGACCGATCGCGATCACAACGGTGCCAGGTTCGCAGACTTCGGCAAGCGCGTTGATATCGTTCAGCGGATCGCCGCTTTCCGATAGGTCGACCAGCAGGATAGCCGGCGAGGCGCTGACAGACAGCGACTGAATCGCGTTGCGAAGTCCACCTTTGTTGCACTTCTCCGGTTGCCAGCCCATTTCGATGACGACAGGGCGCAGGACATCCAACGCCGCGTCATCACAGATAAAGGCTGCAAACGGATCACGATTTCCGGGAAGACCCGATTTCCAAGGCGCGTTCATTGATCAGTTCCCTCCGTTCGCGTTGCCGAGACCACCAGCTCCTGTGGGAGCGGCTTCGCGCAAAGCGTTGATCGCTTTGTTACCTGTTGCGACAACCGTCTCACCTGTGCCCTCCTGCCCTTCGAGCAGATCTTCGGGGTTGGCGATCATGGCGGCCATGTTGCTGTTGATGGAGCATCCATAGCCGGGGCTGGTTGCGTTATTGTAATTCATGTCCGATTTAGCTGACCAATCAGGGCAGCCCGGAACTTCGGCGGTCGTACGCGTGATCACCACGCGCGCTTGGCCCGGTTGAAGGAAGC
>JBCCKJ010000123.1:0-7155 GCA_039027455.1 Pseudomonadota bacterium
CTTGACGGCGACAAGGTGCTGTTTCTGATCGGCCAGTACGACAGCGCTCGGATTGACACCGTGCAGGAGTTTGTGGCCCTTGCGCCCGGTGCAGAGCTCGCCGTGGTGCCTGGAGGCGGACACAGCTTTTTGCTCGATCGCCCGCTCGAAACCGAAGCGACCCTGCGCGGATGGCTTAGTCGAAAGGACGCCGAATGATCATCGCCGTTGATGGCCCCACGGCCTCGGGCAAAGGCACGATTGCCAAGCGTTTGGCGGCGCATTTTGGCGTGCCGCATCTCGACACCGGGCTGCTTTACCGCGCGGTGGGCCGACAAGTGGCTTTGAACGAAGGCGATCCCGATAACGAGGCGCACGCCCTCGCCGGATGCGCCTTTCCCGATGAGCTCCTCGAGAACGAAGCGCTCCGCACCGAGGAAGTTGGCGGGATTGCGAGCCGCGTTTCGGTCCACCCGGCCGTGCGCGAAGCTTTGTTCAAGCGTCAGCGCGCCTTTGCCGAGCAGCCGGGCGGAGCGGTGCTGGATGGACGCGACATTGGGACCATCATTGCGCCCGACGCCGATGTAAAACTGTTCATCACCGCCAGCGTGCAGGAACGCGCACGGCGGCGCTGGCTTGAGATGGTCAGCAAACATATCGGGGACGAGGACGAAATCCCCCTCTCCGAGATCGAGAAAGACGTGGTCGCTCGCGACGCGCGCGACATCAACCGCGCCGACGCGCCGCTGAAGGCCGCGCCCGACGCGATGGTGATCGACACGACCAGCTTTGATCGCGAACAGGCGTTTGAGACCGTGCTCGAAGCGGTGCAGGCCGCGCTCGCACAGCAATAGCGCTTTCCTACCGACGCGGCGCTGTGGCTAGATGGCACTATGCCTTGGCTCGCGCTTCCCTTCCCAGATGTCTCTGAGCGGTTTTCAACCCGCTTCGTTTTTGGCTTCAAGACCGTGTAACACGTGGTCCATGTCTCCGCCCCGCCAAAGGGGCCGACCACCGCGAAAACGCCGAAATCCCTTGCCTACAGGTCCGGTTTCGACTAGGCGCGCGCCCGTCTTCGCAATCCTCCCGATTGAAAAGGCCTTCGCAGCGGCATTCGGCTCTGCGGAGTGGTCGGCCTCTTGCCCCGTTAGCCCCCGCAATAGTGCGGTGGAGACGGAGAAAGACCCCGGAAAGAGCGTAACGCTCGAAACCGGTGGCCGGTAGCAAAACGAATACAGGATACGCCAAACCTTATGGCAACTGCACCTAACCCCACGCGCGACGATTTCGAAGCGCTCCTTAACGAACAGCTAGGCGGCGCCGGCGACGAAGGCTTCGAAGGCCGCGTTGTCATGGGCACCATCACCGCGATCGAAGCGGGCTACGCTGTCATCGATGTTGGCCTCAAAAGCGAAGGCCGCGTCAATCTCAAAGAATTTGCCCGCGGCGAAGACGATCACGGCCTGTCGGTCGGCGACGAAGTCGAAGTCTATGTCGACCGCGTGGAAAACGCCGACGGCGAAGCCATGCTCAGCCGCGACCGCGCCCGCCGCGAAGCCGCCTGGGACAAGCTCGAAAACGAATTTGGCGAAGGCAAGCGCGTCGAAGGCCGCATCTTCGGCCGCGTCAAAGGCGGCTTCACCGTCGACCTTGACGGCGCCGTTGCGTTCCTGCCGGGCAGTCAGGTCGATATCCGCCCCGTGCGCGATGTCACCCCGCTGATGGAAGTGCCGCAGCCCTTCCAGATCCTCAAAATGGACCGTCGCCGTGGCAACATCGTTGTCTCGCGTCGCGCCGTGCTCGAAGAAACGCGCGCCGAACAGCGCAGCGAACTGATCAGCGATCTGGCCGAAGGTCAGGTGATCGACGGTGTCGTCAAGAACATCACCGATTACGGCGCGTTCGTGGACTTGGGCGGTATCGACGGGCTGCTCCACGTCACCGATATGAGCTACAAGCGGGTCAACCACCCCAGCGAGATCATCGAAATCGGTCAGACAGTCACGGTCCAGATCGTGCGCATCAACGCCGAAACGCAGCGCATCAGCCTGGGCATGAAGCAGCTCGAAAGCGATCCGTGGGATGGCGTGGCCGCGAAGTATCCGGTCGGCGCGAAGCTTTCCGGCATGGTCACCAACATCACCGAATACGGCGCGTTTGTGGAACTGGAAGCGGGCATCGAAGGCCTTGTCCACGTGTCCGAAATGAGCTGGACCAAGAAGAACGTCCACCCCGGCAAGATCGTTTCGACCAGCCAGGAAGTCGACGTTATCGTTCTCGAAGTCGACAGCGAAAAGCGTCGCATCTCGCTTGGTCTCAAGCAGGCTCAGCGTAATCCGTGGGACGAGTTCGCCGAGAAATTCCCGGTTGGCGCCGAAGTCACCGGCGAAGTCAAGAACGCGACCGAATTCGGTCTGTTCATCGGCCTCGACGGCGATGTCGACGGCATGGTTCACATGTCGGACATCGCTTGGGGCATTTCGGGCGAAGACGCGCTGGCGCTGCACCGTAAGGGTGAGGAAGTCAAAGCGGTCGTTCTTGACGTCGATGTCGAGAAAGAGCGTATCAGCCTCGGCATGAAGCAGCTTGAAAAGGGCGCTCCGACCGAAGCGGGCGCACAAGCCGCTGGCTCGCTGCGCAAAAACCAGACGGTCACCGTTACGGTTCTCGAAGTGCGCGATGGCGGCCTCGAAGTGCAAGTCGGCGACGACGGCGCGACGGGCTTCATCAAGCGTTCGGATCTCGGCCGTGACCGCGACGAACAGCGCCCCGACCGTTTCCAGGTCGGCGCGAAGGTCGACGCGATGGTCACCGGTTTCGACCGTTCGAAGAAGCCCAACTTCTCGATCAAGGCGCGTCAGATCGCCGAAGAGAAAGAGGCGGTGGCGCAGTTCGGTTCGTCCGACAGCGGCGCGTCGCTCGGCGACATCCTGGGCGAAGCGCTCAAGAAGGGTGATTGATCGGGCGGCCCGCCCATCCGAGCGGGCTCCTCGCTAGACGTCCTCCGCTACGCTGCGGACCCGCTGCGGGCGCGCAGTCGCGCTTGTGACGCCGGGGCGTCGAGTTACCTTAGAAAAGGCCCGCTTGCCACACGGCAGGTGGGCCTTTTCACTTAGGGTCCGGCGGAGTAGACTGCGCAACAAGAGCAAGGACCCCGCATCATGTTACACGTTCATCAGTTCCCGTGCCTGTCGGACAATTACGGCTATCTGCTGCACAATTCGGTGACGGGCGAAACCGCCGCGATCGATACGCCGGACGCCAAGGAATACCTTAAGCAGGCCGAGGCCAAGGGCTGGACGATCACCCATATCTGGAACACCCACTGGCACCCGGATCACGCTGGCGGCAACACCGAGATTGTCGAGAAGACAGGAGCCCGCGTCCTCGCTCCTAAGGAAGTCGAGAAACTCTCGCATATCGACCGCGTGGTGGAGCATGGCGACACCGTGAATCTCGGTGAACACACCGCGCAAGTCATCGATGTCTCGGGCCACACCAACGGTCATGTCGCGTTCCACATTATCGAGGAAGGCATCGCCTTTGTCGGTGACGCGGTGTTCGCGCTGGGTTGCGGGCGCATGTTCGAAGGCGAACCCAAGCAATTCTGGGCCAGCCTTGACCGTATCCGCCGTATGCCCACCGCGACCACGCTCTATTGCGCGCACGAATACACACAGGCCAACGCCAAGTTTGCGATCCACGCCGACCCCGACAACGAAGCGCTGCAGGACTACGTCGCTGAGATCGACGCCAAGCGCACAAAAGGCGAATGGACGGTGCCCACGGTCCTGAGCCGCGAACTGGCCACCAATCCCTTCCTGCGCGCCGATGACCCCGCGATTATCGCCAAATGGGGCGGCAGCGCCCCGCACGAAACCTTCGCGGCCCTGCGCGCTGGCAAGGACAACTTCTAAGCCATTATGAAAGCGCTTCGCGTTGAAAGTCTTAGTGACGACCTAGCGGGCGTCTCGCTGATCGATATCCCGGAACCCAAGCGTCAGACTGGCGAAGTGCTCGTTCGCGTCCGCGCGGCCTCGCTCAACTTTCCCGATCTCTTGATGACCAAGGGGTCGTATCAGTTCAAACCGGACGTGCCCTTTACGAGCGGACTTGAGTGCGCGGGCGAAGTGATCGAAGCGGACCTGGGCAGCGGCTTCAAGACGGGTGACCGCGTCATGGGCGGCAACAAAACCGGTGCTTTTGCAGAAGTAGCAAGCCTGCCCGCGCGGGGTCTCTCGAAGGTGCCTAAGAACTTCTCCTTCGCCCAAGGCGCGGCGATGGGCGCGGCCTATTCCACCGCCTACACGGGGCTGGTTGAGTTGGGCGGGCTCAAAGCGGGTCAATCGGTGATGGTCACGGGGGCCAGCGGCGGGGTGGGTCTGGCTGCAATCGACCTCGCTAACGCGCTCGGAGCGACCACCATTGCCGCGACGGGCATTGAGGCGAAGCGCGGCGCGATCGGCACTCTTGCTTCGCCCGATCACACGATCATCAGCGAAGGGCGCTTCCGAGAAGCGGTGTCTGACATAACCAAGGGCAAGCTGTGCGATATCGTATTCGACAATGTCGGAGGGGACGTGTTTGACGAATGCACCCGCTGCGTGACCTTCGCGGGCAAGTTGATCGTGGTCGGCTTCACCAGCGGGCGCATCGCTGAGGTTGCCACCAACATTCCGCTTATCAAAGGCTTCTCAATCGTGGGCCTTCGCGCGGGCGAATACGCGCGACGTTTCCCCGAACGTGGCCGGGCAATCAACACCGCTATCCGCGAATTGGCCGAGGCGGGGCGGATAAGCCCGGCGGTTGGCACTCATCTCCCTTTGTCGCATTGGCGCGAGGGCTTTGAAGCGATGGCCAACCGCGAAGTGGTGGGCAAAGTGGTGTTTGATCCGGCGGCCTGAAGGCGCTTCAAAACCAAGAAAGGCGGCCCGAAACGGACCGCCTTTCCCCTCTCCAACTCTAATCCCAAGCGTGCGCCAGGCTGAACACTTTCAGCGAGGCCGCGGCCGCTAGAGCGAAGATATAACCTCGTCAGCCAATTCGCTGTCTGCGTCCTTATCATGCTTTTCCGAGATAATCGAGCGTGACGCTACGGCGGCGGCCTCCGCTGCGCGGCTGCGGACCGAATTGAGCGCGTCGCGTTCGGCGGCCGCGATCTTGTCTTCGGCCATTTTCTGGCGCCGCTCGACCATCTTTTCGCTGTCGCTTTCGGCTTTAGCTAGGATCGCGTCGGCCTCTTGCTTGGCGCCTTCCACCATTGCGGCGGCGTCTTTTTCAGCGCCCGCAATCTTGGCGGCGTATTCATCGCGCAGCGCCTCGGCTTCGGCGCGCAGGTTCTTGGCTTCATCAAGCTGATGCTTGATCGCGTCGATCTTGGTGTCGAGCCCGCCAGCGATCATGCCGGGCACTTTCTTCCAAAGGATCACCGCGATGAGCACACCCATTGAAAGCGAGACCCATTGGTAGTCTTCCAGTCCAAAGGCTGAGGGGCCTCCTTCAGCGATCAGAAGAGTGAACACATTAGCCATTGGCAAACGCCTTCTTCACAGCCGAACGCGCGGTGCGCTTATCGACTTTTGCTCCGGCCAGACGCCCAACGATGTCCTGCACCGCCTCGGTCGCCACATCTTCGATTTCAGCCATGGCGCTGGTGCGCGCGGCTTCAATCTCGGTTTCGGCGGCTTCCAAACGCGCATCAAGGCGTTCTTGGGCTGCGGCCAGCTTCGTTTCGGAGGATTTGGCCGCTTTGGCTTTGGCCTCGTTGATCACCGCTTGCGCCTCGGCGCGATTGGCGTTCTGCCGCTCCCGCCACTCTTCTTCCTGCGTATCGGCGGCGTCGCGAGCGGCTTGCGCAGCGGCGAGGTCGTCCGAGATTTGCTTGTCACGCAGCGCCACGGTTTCCATCACCTTGGGCACCATGCCGCGACCAATGACGAAGAAAGTGATGCCGAAGAAAACCAGCAACCAGAAGATCTGGCTGGCGTAGGTTTCGGCGAGCTGGGCTATTTGAGGCATGAAAAAGGTCCGAAAACGCTGATCACAAAGATCGATTGGGCGGAGTGGCCAAAGACCGCCCCGCCCATCCGATGTCGTGTTAGGCGACGAAGATCAGGATCATCGCGACGACGAACGCCAGCAGGCCGAGAAGTTCGGCGGCGGCGAAGCCGATGAACAGACGGCCCTGTTGGCTGTCTGCGGCGCCCGGATTGCGCAGCGCGCTTTCGAGGAACGAACCGAAGACGTTACCCACGCCGATCGCGGCCATACCGGCACCGATAGCGGCAAGGCCTGCGCCGATGAGCTTGGCTGCTTCTGTTTCCATTTTAAAAAACTCCTTGAGTGCAATTCGATTGAAAGAGGAAAGTGAACTTTAGTGAAGGTGCTCGGCGTCGTTGATGTAAAGCGACGTCAGGAGCGCAAAAACGTAAGCCTGAATGCCCGCGACCAGAATCTCCAGCGCGCTGATACCGATCATCAGAGTGAAGCTGGGAATGGCGACCAGAAGGCTGGTGCCCACGCCGTAGTTGAGGCCATCCATCACAAAGCTGGAGAGCACCTTCAAAAGAACGTGGCCCGCCATCATCGCGACGAACAAACGCAGCGCAAGGCTGAACGGGCGGATCAGGAACGAGAAAAACTCGATCAAAGCGATCGGCAGTATCATGGGCCCAGGCGTGCCGTGCGGCACGAACAACGTGAAGAACTTGATACCATGCTTCCAGAAGCCGACGATCAACACGATCGAGAAGCTGATCACCGCTAAAACGCCGGTGATGGTGAAGTGGCTTGTAAAGGTGAAGGGGTGCAGGCCAACGAGGCCTAGCGGCAACAGCCCCAGCAGGTTGCCAAACAGGATGAACATGAACAGGCTGAAGATGTAGGGCACGTATTTGCGCCCTTCTTTGCCGATATTGGCTTCAAGCATGTCGTCGATAAAGCCGGTGAAGCTCTCCACCGCCATTTGCCAGCGACCGGGCACCAATTCCTGCTTCATTCCGCGATAGACGAAGAACCAGAGCAGAACGACCGTCACGGCCATCCAGAGCGCGGAGTTTGTAAACGCGATGTTGAAGCCGGCGATTTCCCAGTTTTCCGAACCAAACAGCGGTTCGACCTGGAATTGCTCCATCGGATCGACTTTGCCTTCTTCGGCTGCCACGATCTTTTGATCCC